>JAVFAP010000017.1:0-15890 GCA_034002445.1 bacterium
GGACCAAGGTTTCAGCCAATTTCTCGATAAAGCGGGGATTGAAGAGGCGACGCTTTTGGTGTTTTTCCTTGGGCCAGGGATCGGGAAAATAGACGTGATAGGCCGTGACACTCCGCGGAGGGATGAGGAGTTTGACCACCATATCCGCGTTGAGACAAAGCAGGAGGCAATTGGGCCGGGGGGCTTTGGCGAGGCGATACAGGGCAACGCGCAGCCATTTCAATGACCACTCGATCCCGATAAAGTTGGTATCCGGGCGGCACAGGGATTCAGCCAGGAGAAAGCGGCCCTTGCCCATGCCAATTTCAATCTCGACCGGATGGGTATTTCCGAATAACCGTTGAAAATCCAACTGTTCGTCGATTTCGCCGGGATGAATCAGCAGGCGTTCCATCTCGGGGGTGTATTTTTGAATTGTCTTTACCATGATCTAGTTGTGATTCTTTGGGTGTGGTTTTGTTGAATGAACTAATGGTACGTAGGCCCGGCGCGATCAGGAAGTGTGACGAAGGCGATTCAGCCAAGAAACTTCGGCGCAAGGGCATACAAAGAATCAATCTTCGATAAAATTTGATTCTTTTTGAGTAACAATTGATGAAATGGTTTTTTTTGCCTATATTAATCAAGCATCCCATGATTCCATGTCTTTCCTCGGGGAGAAGGGAAGAGATCATGGGTGCCCGTAGTGGAAAATCATACGCTTGGTTTGTTTCGGGAAGAGATAGCCATTGGCTTGGACGTTGTCTTTTCGCGCGAGGCAAACCGTGTATTCATAAAAAAGGGGAATCAGTTCGATGAGAAAAATGGATTTGAATGGTTTGAAATTCTGGAGTTTGCTCTTTGCCTGGAGTGTGTTCATGGGAATCCCATCCAGTCTGGCGGGTGTTGTGATCAACGAGATCATGTACAATCCCTCCACCAAAGTGAGCGATGAAGAGTTTTTGGAACTTTATAATTCAGGGCAAGAAACGGTAGATTTGTCTGGATGGGCGTTTGATAGTGGAATCGATTTTGTCATTCCTGAGGGAACCCTTCTTCCGGCGGATGGCTATTTGGTCATTTGCCGGAACGAATTCCGGCTGCGCCAAAAATACGCCCTGGCGGCGGCGGTTTTGTCTTGCGGGAACTATGCGCCAAGCAATCTTTCCAATAGTGGCGAACAGATTCGGCTGATTGACCGGGAGGGAAATCGGGTCAATCAAGTCAGTTATACCGATTCTTTCCCCTGGCCGATCGAGGCGGATGGGGATGGTTCATCGTTGGAATTGGTGCATCCGGGTGTCGATACCAATAATCCGATCTATTGGCGGGGCAGTTACCAGCCCACGCCGGGCAAGAAGAACAGCCGGGCGGTGGTCTCGGTTCCCCCTCGGATTCAGGCAGTCCAACGCTCGCCTCAGTCTCCGGGGAGCCAGGATGCAGTAACAATCACGGCGATCTTCGCACCGGGTGATGCTCTGAAAACGGTTACCCTGTTTTATCAAGTCAATGGGGGCAATCCCCTCTCTCTCCCCATGGCGGGGCAAGGTCCGGTATATACTGCCACAATCCCTGCCCAAGCCCAGCATGCCTTGGTTTCGTACCAAGTGCAGGCGGTGAACGCCGAAAATTACTCGGTTTCGTATCCCGTTGCGGGGGCGCAGAACGCGCTGCTGTATCGAGTCCAGAATCAACCGGTTCCCGCGGGGCAGGTGGTGATCAATGAAGTGATGTACAACCCCGTGGATGTCGAGGAAGAAGAAAATGAGTGGATTGAATTATACAATCTATCATCCGCAGTGGTGGATTTGTCCTATTGGATTATAAAGGATGATGAGGATTCGCATCTGTTCCGCCTGCCCAATGGAACGCAAATCCCGGCGCAGGGTTATCTGTTGATTGCGACCGAACGGGCCTCTGGCTGGCCCGGAACGATCCTCGCGGGGCTGAATTTTTCGTTGAACAACGCGGGGGATGCGGTCCGGTTGTTCGATCCCAACGAAGTTCTCATCGCGGAGATGACCTACGATGATAACGGGGAATGGCCGTACGGCATGGGAATGGAGGGCTGTTCGCTGGAATTGCTGCAGCCCGAGCGCCCCAATGGGGAGGCGAACAACTGGGCGCCCTCGCCACGGGGGGGGACACCAGGCCAGCCCAATCATAACCGGATCGTGGATTTATCCTACCATGATTATGATGTGATCATTTCCGAACTGCACTATCACCCAGAAGATGAAGAAGAGGATGGCAACATTGGCCTGGAGTTCATCGAGTTGTATAACCGCGGCGCGCAGGCCGTAGATTTGAGTGGATGGTCATTTAGCCGAGGGGTGGAGTTTGAGTTTCCCGCAGGATCGGCCATCCCAGGCCGGGGCTTTTTGCTGGTCTGTAAGGAAGAAAGCCGGTATGTGAACATCCCTAACCGGGTCGGTAATTATGTGGGCTCTCTCGCAAATGGGGGGGAAGCGGTGGCGCTTTCCAACGAAGCCGGAGTGGTCATTGATTTTGTCGAATATGATGATACCCCCCCTTGGCTGGTACTTCCGGATGGGGAAGGGCCTTCCCTGGAATTGGTCAGCCCAGTGGCGGATAACAAAGAAGCCCAGTATTGGCGCAATGGCACGCCCATGAGCCCTGGGGCTGCCAATTCTGAATGGCTGGATAACGCACCTCCCCGGATTACTCGGGTGAGCCATGCGCCCCGTGTCCCGAAAGCGACGATTGTGGGGCAAGAAGTGGAACTTCTGGACTATGTGAAAGTGCGGGATTCCTGGAAATATTTCAAGGGGACTTCCGAACCCCCGGAAAATTGGGCCGCGCTGGATTTTGATGATTCGTCCTGGCTAAGCGGCCGTTCTGGATTTGGCTTTGGGGATAATGATGATACCACGGTGCTGAGCGATATGCAGAACCGGTATCTGTCTGTGTACATCCGCACCACCTTCACAGTAGACAATCCAGCCAGCCTTCATGAGTTGGTCCTGAACGTGGATTATGACGATGGCTTTGTGGCTTATCTGAATGGGACAGAGATTGCCCGGGCCCTGATCAATGGCACCCCACCGCGATACAACACCGTGGCGTCCGGCAATCGGGAAGCGGGCGAAGCGGAACTATTCATCCTCGATAATTTCCGCGATTTGCTAAAAGACGGGACCAATGTCTTGGCGGTTCAGGGGCACAATGTGAGTTTGAGCAGTTCGGATATGTCCCTCATTCCCTCGTTATCCGGAACCCGGGTGATTCAAGAAGGCGACAAGGAGTCCGATGCCATTGTGATCACAGCACGGGTGCGGGATGAGGATGGCGTGGACTCCGCTACGCTGCACTATCAGCGTCTCACTTCCTCTTTTGGGTATGGCTTGCAACTAGAGGAATGGCGGCAAATGCCGATGGTGGATGATGGGACTCAGGGTGATGCTGTCGCGGGGGACGGCTACTATACCGCTACGCTTACCGAGGTGGAAACGATCTATCCAAATGAACTGTGGCGCTACAAGGTCAGCGCGGTCGATGCCCAGGGACAGGAGGCGCTGCTCCCCTTGGCGGAGGAACTGACACCTAATTACGCCTTGTATGTCGTGGATGGCAAAAATCCCGATCCATTCCCAACCATTCGTCTGTTTATGGAACAATCGGTGTGGACCTGGCTGAACAACAATGTGAGTTCGGATGAGGAGCAGCCATGCCTGGTGGTCATCGATGGAGAGGTTTATGATCTGTACCAGACCGGTGGGGTGCGTTTCCGGGGCCATACCTTGCGCAACAAACCGAAGAAAAGTTTTAAAATTCAGTTTGCCAAGGGTAACCGCTGGGATGGAAAACGCACGATCAATCTCAACGCGAATTATCAAACTTCACCCTTGGTCCGGGGGGAGGCGGGCTTTATGGAGCATCTGGCGTACGAGGTTTTTCGGCAGGCAGGCTGCATCACACCGGAGACCCGTGCTGTAGAACTGTATTTGAACAGTGATTACTACGGATTATTTATTGAGACGGAGCAATACAACGAAGATTTTCTGGACGACCACAATCTGTCCGATGAAATGGTGATCTTCAAGGCCGGGGTCAAGGCGACGCCGAGCTATATGACTCCGGAATCCAGTTTGTTTGCCTATCAGGATAAGTACGAAAACATGATTGGCAAATCCAAGGATATCCAGATCTTGATCGATTTTATCGAAGGGCTGGACGCGGCGCGGGATGTGCAAGCCTTCTTCGAAGCCAATATGAATATCGACGCCTATCTGAATTACTTGGTTTGTATAGCGTTGGTCTCGCATGTGGATAGTACCGAAAAGAATTATTTCCCTACGCGGGACGGGGATGGCTTATGGCGAGTTCTGCCCTGGGATATCAGCCACTCGTTTGGCGAGATTCATACCCGGGATCAATTCCCCTTCATCACCAACTACAGCCTTCTGGATGGCGCCGCCGGGGGGGTGTTTGGAACCAATCGGATGCGGCAAAAGTTTTTAAGCGTGCCGCTCTTCAAAACGATGTACTACCAGCGCTTGCGTGAATTTAGCGATCACCTGTTCACCCGCCAGCACTTGGATCCTCTTTTCGATTCGTATTGGATCTATATGAAGGATGCCATCTACCGCAATATGGACCGCTGGAACTCGCCGGGCCAGATCGATCAGATGGTGGAGGAAATGAAAAAGTATGTCACCGGGCGCCGCGAGTTTATCCTCAAGGACGCCAATGTACGCCCCGCGAATCTAGCGGAGACACCGCAGAACTTAACCCCTGCGGATGGGGCGCTGGTTTCCTCGCGGACACCGGTCCTGGCGGTGAAAACCCCAAGCAGCGGGAATCCACTGGAAACCGAGTGGGAAATCCAGGCCGATAATACGGATTTCTTCCAACCCTATTGGCGGTCCAAGGGCGAGGCGGTCTTGAACTTGACCCTGCCTGCGGGCCTTTTGGCTTCTAATCAGGTGTACTCTTGGCGGATGCGTTGGAAGTTCAGCGCGGATCAGGCCTGGAGCGACTGGTCGGTGGCTACCGCCTTCACTACGGGCGATCGCTTGTTGCCACCCAACGTGAACAATATTGTGGTGACTGAAATGGATCAGTCAGTCCGGATGGAATGGGATCTTCCCACCGCCCCCGATCTGGCGCGGGTGGATATTTATCTGGATGGCGAATTGATCGAATCCACACCCATCGATGATAACCGGGTTCGTATCCAGGATTTGACCAATGGACGCATGTACACCTTCACTCTGTATACCGTGGGCAAGGACCGTTCCCAGTCCACGGGGATTACAGTGAACGCGATGCCGAAGGCACAACCCACACCCAGCGAAACGGTGGCCTATTTCCGTTTTGAAGGCAATTTGGAGGATACGGAAGGGAATTTTGCGCCAGGCTTGTTGTTCGGTCAGGCGGCACTTTTGGCGGAAGGGGCACAAAATCCTGTCCCTCTCACCAGTGAAGCCAATCAGGGTTCTCTTGCGTTGACAGGAAAGGCTGGAGATGGGTTTCAATTCGGGGGCAGTGAATCGATTCTGGATATTGCCCATGCCATGACCGTGGAGTGCTATGCCCGAGTCGCTCTGGGAGCGAACCGGCCTATGATTCTTTTGGACCGCTATCTGGACGCGGATGCGGAAGATGATGGGATATGGCGCTTTGGGTTAAACCTCTCCCAGCCGGGCTCATTGGATTTCTTCTTCAACGACCTGGATTCGAATGATGGTTACGCGGGCCGCCTGCATATCGCGTCCTTGCTTGATGTGGTACCCCAGGATGGGTCGTTCCATCATTTTGCCGCGGTGGTTAATTTGAATAACGCCCAACTTGTGGATAAAGTTCAGTTGTTTGTGGATGCCCAACCGGTCCAGACTTGGATTGTCTATGAGGACAGCCAGTCCTATTATGAATCGATGCGAACGAACAGCGGTTTGCCAGTCGTCATTGGGGCAAAACGGACAGCCAACGGGACCGGGGATGTGCTGGAAGGCGCCATCGATGAAGTGCGTATCAGCGCCGTCAGCCTGGTGCCGGAAGAGTTCCTGCATCTGCCGGGCACCGCGGTCCTCGATTGGTCTCTCTACTAAATCCATCGGGAAGTATTCTTTCCCACGTTCTATTCTCCCCCCTCGGCTTGAATGCCGTGGGGGGATTTCATTTCGATGCCATGGCGATTTTCGCGTTTTCGTTATTTCGGGATGCTTGAATTGAAAATCGATTGATTTGGATCTGATCCTTGACTTATTCAGGAATTTTATGTGAAAATGATCCATGGTTGATTGATTAGATTTATCTATTGATCGAAATTGATTAATAGGTTACAATCGAACGAGGTCTCCATATTGGACGGAGTGGGAATATTCCCAGGCCTATCCAACCCATCAAGTCTGGAGGAATAGAAAGATGAAGAGTTTTTTTTCTGTAGCCATGCTATGTACCGTATTGGCTATCACAGCCGGGGCACAGCAGCCCTTGGGGATCTTCAGTGATCATCAGGACATTGGAGAGCCCGATGTGTATGGAGAAGCCCGGTATGAGGATGGAATGTATATTCTCGATGCCGTAGGCGCGACCATTGGCCGCCGCAGTACGGTGGACCAGTTCCACTATGTGTTTAAAGAGATCGAAGGGAGTTTTTCCATCCAAGCGTTTCCCGAAAATACCCTTCCCGATGGCGAAGGCGGATTGATGATTCGCCAAGATCTGGATCCAGATTCCGTCCATGCCTCCTTTTTGCGGGTTGGCGATGTGATTCCCGGGGGGAATACGGATGCGGCCTGGGGCACGGTGTTTCCGCATACCCGGACTTTGAAGGGCGGCGGGACGATCGTGGATGGGGATGTGGGCGTGGGCGGCTATGCGGATAACAACGCCAGTTTGATCCGCCTGGAACGTGTGGGGAACAGTATCCGCTATTACACCATGAACACAGCGGATGCGTGGGTGTTATCCCGCACGGAAATCGTTCCGATGACCGAAAAGGTCTATGTCGGTTTGGCGGCGACTGCCAACAGTGCCAGTGCCTTGGGCGAATTTGAGTTCCGCGATGTCGAAATCGAAGAATACCCCCTGTGGGTCGGCCGCTCTATCCCGGTGGATACCTGGACGGCTGGGGAGAAGATTACCGTTACCTTGACGGCAAAGGCGCGCGGTTCTCTTCCCGTTAACGGCACGGTGAATGAAATCGTTCCCAAACTGGCGACCATTGGCGCGGTCAATGCCTCGGTTGGATCTCCCACCGTGGATGTCAAGGCGGGAGCGATCAAGTGGAATTTGACCGGCTTGAATGGGGCCGCCACGCTGACCTATGAAATCACGCTACCGAACCGGGACGCAGGGACCTGGCAAGGAACATTCAATGATGGAGCCCATGGGGATGGGTATATCGGCGGAGATACTATTCTTCCTAAAAATCCAACCTTCAGACCCTATGACGCTCCTGTTCAGCTCGATCCAACCAAGCCGGTGATTTTGCAGGCCGAACGAGGGCTCGTGAATCCCGACGCCGCGAGTGGCTGGCTGTTGATGGCTGCTCCGCACCGGGCCAGCGGGGTCGTGGCCATGGCCAACTTAGGGGCGAATACAGCGTGGTTATCCTTCCCGATTCATGTTCCGGCCGGGTATGGCGATATTTATATTTTTGGCGCCGTCCGTGGCGACGATGGAAACAGTGACTCGTTCTTTACCAATATCGGTGATGCTCCGCAGGGGAACGATGATTTCCGCTGGGACTTTGGGTCTGGCAACTGGCATACGGATTGGGTCAACAAACAAGGAACCAATCGACAAGATCCGCGTGTCTTTTCTGGAATCCAGGGAGATACGACTGTGTATGTCGCTTGCCGGGAAGACAGCGCGGTGCTGGACTGGATCGCGATAACCAATGACGCCACCTTCTCCCCCAATTCCTTGGATGAAGTAACCGGTGAAGTGTACAATCCGCTCAATGTTCTTCAAAATTACGATACCCAGAATCTGGGGATTTTTGACGCCAGCATGGATATCTTTGATGAAGCGACACCGGCCAATAATGGCAAGCCAGGCGGAGCGGGATTTGATGCGGCTACCGGAGAATATGTCGTGATTGGCAGTGGGAATGATGTTTGGAACACCGCCGATAATTTCCATTTCTTGTACCGTCAACAGAGCGGCGATTTTGTATTGGATGCCGACTTGACTCTGGACCCGGGTACCAGTACCGATGCCTGGGTGAAAGGCTTATTGATGGCGCGCCAGGAATTGGATGCCTATTCCGTGAATTTTGCCAACCGGGCGCGTCCGGATGGGCAGTACAGTTCGCAGTGGCGTCCTGATTATGCCGTGGCCTCGGTGGGGACACCGGATGATGGGTCGCGGATCAATCTGCCCACGCACAACTGGCAATTCCGCTTGGAGCGCATCGGCAACCAGTTCAATAACTATTACAAATCGCCTGAAACTGGGGAATATATCCTGGTCGATGGGCAAGAAGTGATCATGACAGATCCCATTTATGTTGGGCTGGCTGTGACCGCGCACCAGGTGCCTTCGTTATCGATCGGATACTTCAAAAATATCCATTTGACCGTGAATGGCCAACCGGTGCCTGTCCTGGAATGGTCGTTGTATTAATCACCCCATCTCGTATGATGCAACCAGATTCCCCAGGTTTCGGCCTGGGGAATTTTTTGGGATGAGCCGCACGGGTTTTTGGATGCTTGACGGACTGCCGAGGCTATGGGAGGATGGATCATCACAATAAGGATGGATTCTTATGCGAGAATTTCGGTTTTTATTCGTTTTCTTTTTGGGGATTGGATTCGGAGTCGGGGCTGGTTTGGCCCAGCCTTTACCCGGCACTGAAGCGCTTGGGGAAGAGGGCGATTTGGCGGCCCGCATGGTGCAGGGTATCGATGCCTATCTGATGCGCCAGATCGAGAATGCGCCAGCCTTGCGAGACGCCCGCTGGCGGGATGGGGTGGATTGGGACATCCAGCGTGATACCTACCGGGCGGAACTCTGCCGGATTCTGGGTGTGGTGGATCGCCGTGATGACGCGATTGAGATGAAACCCGTCGTCCGGATGCAGGGTAGCGAAACCGGTGTGCAGCAGCGCGGCGCTCTTTTGGCGGAGAATGAGGTGATCTCTTTATTCTCTGTCCGCTGGACTGTGTTTGGGGATGTGGAGGGGGAAGGCATATTACTCGAACCCAAGGGGGGAGTGAAGGCGAATGTGCTGGCGATCCCCGATTGTGAAGAAACTCCTGAAAAATTGTCCGGGCTTGTGCCAGGAGCAACCAGCACTCCGTATGCTTATCATCTCGCGGCCCAAGGCTGCCGGGTGCTGGTGCCCTTTGTGATTGACCGGGCCTCTGATTTCTCTGGGATTGAAGCCTACAGCATGACCAACCAACCGCACCGGGAATACCTGTACCGCGCGGCGTATGAGATGGGACGTCATGTGGCCGGGTATGAAGTGCAGAAAGTTTTGGCGGGGGTGGATTGGTTTCAGCGCGAGTTCTCCCATTTGCCGGTGGGTGTGGCGGGGTATGGCGAAGGGGGGATGCTGGCGTTGTACAGCGCGGCCTGTGACGAGCGGATCCAGAGTGTCTTGGTCAGTGGCTATTTTCAACCCAGGGAATCACTATGGCTTCAGCCGATCTACCGCAACGTTTGGTCCTTGCTGAATACGTTTGGGGATGCGGAATTAGTCTGCATGATCGCGCCCCGACATTTGGTGGTGGAATATGGCCGATATCCGGTTCGCCAAGAGCCACCGCAACGGCCTGGACGCGGGGGTGGGGCGCCGGGGGAACTTTGGCAACCTGCGGTGGAATCGGTTCGTCAAGAAGTGCAGCGGGCAGAAACGTTGGGCCAGGTGTTCAGTCTGCCCCTTTTTCTCTCTTTTCAAATCGTGAATGGACCAGACCGGTGTGCGGATTCCGCGTTGCAAGACTTTTTAGCGGGGCTGGGGTTCGAAGAGGCGATGCTCCCCGCTCCCCCAATCACAGCGGATGTCGAGAGCGATCCCACCAGGCGCAAGCGCCAGTTTACCCAAATTTTGGAGCATACCCAGCATCTGATGCGGGAAGCGGAATTTACCCGGGAGGCGTTTTGGGCAAAAGCCGATTTTTCGTCGCTTGCAACGTGGCGGCAGACCCGGGCTGGGTACGCCGCGACGATGTGGGATGAACTGGTGGGCCGTTTGCCGGAGATCGAAATGCCGTGCAATCCCCGCACCCGCCAGGTCTATGATGAACCACTATATACAGGATATGAGGTGATGCTGGATGTGTATCCGGATGTTTTCGCTTATGGGATTCTGTTACTGCCGAAGGGAATGGATCCAGGAGAAAAACGGCCGGTGGTGGTCTGCCAGCACGGATTGGAGGGCCGCCCGCAGGATTTGGCCGATCCAGGGATCGATAATTCCGCCTATCATCAGTATGCCTGCCGGTTGGCGGAGCAGGGGTTTATTGTCTATGCGCCGCAGAATCCCTATATCGGCGAGGACCGGTTCCGGGTGTTGTTGCGCAAAGCCCAGCCGCTGCGGCTGACCCTGTTTTCGTTCATCGTCCGCCAGCATCAGCAAACCTTGAACTGGTTAAAATCGCTGGACGGGGTGGATCCCGAGCGGATCGCGTTTTATGGCCTCAGTTATGGGGGAAAAACCGCGATGCGCGTGCCCGCGTTGTTGGAGGATTATTGCCTTTCCATCTGTTCCGCCGATTATAACGAGTGGATTTGGAAAAATGTCTCGGCGCGGCACAAATACAGTTACTTATTGACCAACGAATATGACATGCCCGAATTTAACATGGGGAACACGTTCAACTATGCCGAACTCAGCTGGTTGATCTGTCCCCGGCCCTTTATGGTGGAACGGGGGCATCATGATGGGGTTGCTCCGGATGAATGGGTCGCTTACGAATATGCCCGTACTTTCCGTCGTTATAATCTTCTTGGGATTGGAGACCGGACCGCCATCGAGTTTTTTGATGGCCCTCATTCCATTCATGCCAAGGGGACTTTTGCGTTCCTGAAGAAGCATCTGCGTTGGCCGGTAGCCGAAAAACCGGGGAGTGCTTCTTTTCAGTGAGAAAATAGTCAACCTTCCGTGTGAGCAATACAAGGGGATGGTTCGCCATCCCCCATTTTTATGCTATTCCAAACCCGTGAACTTTGCTACAATAATTTGTTCATTTTCCACCTATCCCAGAAAGGCAACATCCCATGAGCGGATCCCCTTCAACCTTTTATCGTCTCCCTTTATTGATTTTGCTCGGTGTGTTTGGTCTAGTGGCGGGAGTTTTCTATTTTTCCCCACAAAGCAACCCATCCATGGAAAGGTATTCGATTCCGGTGGATGAGATCGACCGGGTCGTGGATCAGATTCAGCAATCATCATCGGCCACGGTGGTTAAAAGCCCGGTGCCAAGCAAATATGCTTCTTCTGGGAACTCTTCTTCTCCTCAAGCGGTCCCGGTTCAGATTTCTGATGAGAGTGGCTTCACGCCCACGGGTCAGCAGATTCGGCAAAATCTGCGCGCATTTTTGGCGAACTCCAATAGCACGTTGAAAGATGCGGGGACTGCACTGGCACAAAAACCCAAGACCTGGTCCACCGATCCCAAACAGAATAAAGCGATTGAGGACATGTTGGCCAAACTGGGGCAGGGAACCAAACTGCACATGAATGGGCAGGCCCACACGGTCCGTTTTTTGGATGGCGATTTACAACCGCTGATTGCCGATTCGAAAGCCTATCAAGAAGCTCGTGCCAAGGGCGATTATGAAAAAATGGCGCTGGTTTTGGCCAATGAAATCTCTCCCGTGCTCAATATCCAAAAGCCAACGGAAGAATTTTTCGCGGAACAGATCACCCGCGATGAATTGGGCAAAACGCACGTCATCTTGCAGCAACAGTACCAGGACGCGCCGATTTGGGGTGCGGAGATCGGGATTCACTTTACTGCAGGAAACGACCCGTATCAGGTATCCGGGGTGTATGCGCCGACTCCATCCGCCGATTCTATCCCCTTGGTGGAAATTACCCCAGCCCAGGCGATCGCGGCCGCGAAAGCGGCGTTGGATTACAGCGGCGAGGGGGTCTTGCCGCCCAAGGCGCAGCGGATGATGTACTGGCAATTAGGGGCCGATCCCATCCTGTGTTACAATGTGGAATGCCATCCCCGCTATGGTGAAGCCTGGGAAATTTTTGTCGCGATCGATGACGGACGGATCGTTCACCGCTATGACAAGGTAGTTACCGCCGCCGCGCAAGTCAGCGCCAAGGATCTGATGGGGAATACCAAAGCGTTCCAGACCTGGGAATCCGGGGGCACCTACTATGCGATCGATACCACCCTGCCCATGTATGACGCCGCCGCCTCCGCTCCCCCCAATTATGACAAACTGAAAGGGGCGCTCTATGCCTTCGACTTCATGGGACAGGATCCCCGCGATCAGAACGCCAAATTATATCCGATCCAAACCAATAATCCCGCGAATTTTCCCCCGGATAGTGTCAGTTTAATGACATATTATCCCATGATAGATCAATACTACAGAGGGGTGTTCAACCGGAATTCGATCGATAATAAAGGATTGAACGTGGTTTTTATGATCAATTTCACGTGGGCCGCCGGGGATCAGATTGGGCAGACCCACAATGAAAACGCCTGTTGGGTTCCTTCCATGAACATGATGTTTTATGGGGATGGCGATAAACTGGCGGGCGGGAAACTGCCATACGCGCTGGATATCGTGGCGCATGAGTACACCCATGGTGTGACTGGTTTTGAGGCGGGTTTAATTTATGAATTGCAGTCTGGTGCCTTGGATGAAGCCTTTTCGGATTTCTTCGCGTGCATGATCGATCGGGAAGATTGGCTGCTGGCCGAGGATATTGTCAAACTGGGAGAAAATAAGACCAAAATCGCGATGCGGGATATGTCGTATCCCGGCAATCCACAAGTCACATCTCCCAACCCTGCGGTGATGGCCGAATATCAATATCTGAGCACGGATTATGATCATGGCGGGGTGCATATCAATTGTGGGATTCCCAGCTACATGCTCTATCTCCTGGCGGATGGTGGAAACTATGCGATCGGGAAGGATAAAACCGAAAAGATTGTGTATCGGGCACGGAATGAATATCTGACGCAGCGGAGTCAGTTTTTGGATTTCCGCTTTGCCATGCTGACTGCCGCGAAGGATTTGTACGGGGATAATAGCGCGGAAATGCAAGCCTGCGCGAAGGCCGCCGACGCGGTGGGGATTACCGAAAACCAAACCCCACCTAGCCAACCTTCCACCCCCGGTACCGTGGTGCAAGGGGATGAGATGATCGTTTTCCTGGCTGCGGATCCGAGTGCTGGAACAGATCCCATCCGCGATATGCCTTATTACAATCTTTTCATTTACTCCTATTCGGCAAATCAGTACTTGCCGCTTACCCTGCAATACGTCGCCAACGCCCGCCCCGCGATTTCAGGGAATGGTGAATGGGGGCTATTCATCAACGCGTTCAATGATATTTTCATCACCAATGGCGCGCAGGAACAGCAGATTACATTCTCGGGTGTGGTCCGCACGATCGCGATGAGCAAGGATCAGCACTATATCGCCTATACGACCATAGACAAAAGCAACGTGATTTATCTCTACGATATGATGGCGGATAAAGAATACGCGGTTCTTCTTCAAGTTCCATTGAACAGTGAGTACACCAGTGTGGAGCCGCTGAATTATGCCGATGTGATGACCTTCAATTTCCGGGGTGATTACTTGATGTTTGACGCGACGAAGGATGTGCGGTTGACATCTGGGCAGATTATTGAGGCCTGGGGTTTGTATTCCCTGCGTCTGGCGGATCTGCTTTGTGCGCAGGTTTTGCCACCCCAGCAAGGCTTACAGTTTGGTGATCCGCTTTTCGCGCACACCAATGACGCGTTGATGATGGCGGATATGGTGACCACAAATGAACAAGGCAATGAAATTTCCAACACCGTGACTATCAACTTTGAAACGGGGAAGATTCACCTGCTTCTGGAGAACATGGGCATTTTGACGCGGCCTTCTTCCTGGGGTAGTGATGAGGGCTTTGTCTTTGTCTCCATCGATCCCCAGGCCCAGCAGTTTGTCTTGGCGGATGGTCAACTCAAACCGGATTGGTCGGGGATTGTCCAAAATTCACTACGGGTGATTCTGCCGGCCTATGTTCATTTGGAGTATCCGGTTGCTTTCCGTTCCGGAGAATATGAAGCACAAAAAGGCTCGATCGCGGTGGCGTCCTCCCTGGATTTTGGCGAGGTTCCCGTCGGCGGCGAAATGACCAAGACGCTGCTCATCAGCAACCAGGGCAACGCGGATTTGCAGGTGCTGAGCATTACCTTGGGAGGGCAGCAAGCCGATGTGTTTGCCCACAACGGCTTGGATACCCGGATCGCGCCGGGCAGCCAGTATTCTGTCTTGGTCCGGTGCCGTCCCCAAATCTCCGGAGCGATCCAGGCCACTTTACGGATCCAGTCAACTGATATCAGCAAACCGGATCTTAGTGTAACATTGCAAGGCACCGCGTCTGGCGAGGTCCAGCCTACACCGACAAACCCACCGGCAACACCAACCCCGGTCGGTGAGCCGACCTCCACGCCGATCACGCCGCCCACCGTGACCCCGGTTCCACCCACGCCAACCCCCGAGCCTACACCGACTCAAACCTCGGGAGGCTCTGTCGAGCCGCTGGTGGTTTATGAGTTTGAGCAACTCTCTCTGGCGGAGAATGGATGGAAGGAAATCCCTGGCGGCTTTACCGGATCCCCGGCGGGGACGATCCATGCCAATAGTTTTGTGGGGCAGCGCATCCCCTCGTCCCAGGATCAAGTTGGGCTTCAGTTTGCCGTCGATCCGGGAGAGGTGGCATTTATCCATGCGATGGCTCCCATTGAAACCGGCGGGAAGCCAGTGCTGGTTCGTGCGGTTTTCCGGTCGGATAGTGCCGCCGCCGCGGTCGCGGTGGCTGCCTTGAAGGGGGATCTGTCCACGGGGCAGGGGATCGATGCCAGTATTCTCTCCAATATCCCTGCCGAGGTTCTCTCCGCGGTCGATCAGGAATACCAAAGTGTCATGCTCTACGAGCCGGACACGGCCACGGTCTTTTCGCCCATTCTGCAAGTCGCGGTGGCTGGCTCCGCTGCCAAGGCCGCGAATGTGCTGGTGGATAAGGTGGAGGTCTACCGGCTGGATCAAGCCAATTTCGCAGGAGAATGGTTCGGCAGTATGCCCGGGAAAACGGGCACGGCGACGTCTCCCTCCGCCATTACGCCAATGCAGGTGTATGAGTTCGATCAACTGACTCTGGCGGATAACGGCTGGAAAGCGGTCCCTGGTGGATTCTCCGGCGCGCCAGCGGGCAGTGTGGGGACCAATAGTTTTGTGGGTCAATTGATCCCTGCGTCCCAGGATAAGGTGGGAATCGAACTCCAGGTTCAGCCATCCCAGGTGACATTTATTCATGGGATTGAACCGGTACAGACAAACGGGATGCCGCTGCTGATCCGGGCGTTGATCCGCTCCGATGCACCGGGGGCATCTGTCGGGCTCGCGGCCTTGAAGGGAAATCTAACCAATGGGCAGGGGATCGATGGCTCGATCGTCCAGCATATTCCCGCCTCCGCCGTCAGCATGCAGCCCCAGACCCGGGTTCTCGACTTGATCTGCCCATCCAATTCTGCTGGGCTGGTCACGCCGATTTTGCAACTGGCCAGCAATACAAACACCACCGTCCGTCTCTTTGTAGACCGCGTGGAAATTTACCAGTTGCAGCCCGCGTTATACTATCCCGCGAGTGTGTTTGCGGCGGTGCCTTGAGAGAGGACTGAAAACAGATTCCGTCAGAGGCTGGGGAAAAGAGTGGGTTCCCAAGCCTCGCTTGTTTTCAAATT
>JAVFAP010000018.1:0-15791 GCA_034002445.1 bacterium
ACAAAAAGAGCCCACCCAATCACGCCAATCACGAGCCCTGTTACGACCAGAGCCCGCGCCCGGCGCTCATGCAAGGCGGAACTTGTAAACAAAAAACGAAACAATTTCATAAGCGGCAGCCCAAACATGGCGATGGTGGACCAAAACGCCAACAGAATCCCGACAAAGAAAAATCGGCTCGCAATAAAGAGAACAATGGCGGCGTAAACAAAAATTCGGTAGAAAAACGCCGCAACCGTATACCCCACCAGCCAGAGGGATTCCCGTGATGTAATATGGGGGGGAATCAAATGACGCAGCCCCAATAAATAGCGCTTGCACAAATAACCAAGATACTGCATCCCCTTTTGGGCCAAATTGGGGATCTCCAGCCAATCCGCCAAAATGTAGTAGCCATCATAACGCAACAACGGGTTGGCGTTGAATAAAATGGTGGAAACACTGGATATGAAAATGGTATTGTACAACAGCGTCCGCAGCAGCCCTTCCTCCATATTCAACCAAATAAAAAACGCGATCGAAGCCAGCAGCAGTTCCACCATCATCCCGGCGGCACTCACCACCATGCGCTGCCGCTTATCCCGAAATGCATTGGCCGCCGACGCTTCCACATAAGGGATGGGCATCAGCACCAGCAGCATCACCCCCATCTCATGCACCTCCCCACCCCACCGTTTGACCGCGTAGGCATGGCCAAACTCATGGAGCACCTTGACCAGCGGGAACAAGAGCGAAAGCAACAGCAAATTCTGCATCGTCAAAATGCGGCCAATCACATTCTCCGTCAGTTCTTGCCAATGAAACAACGCCAGTCCCGCCGCGAAGACGACAATCAACAGCCACAACCCAAACCCGAGGCGTCCAAGAAAGGGGCGAAAATAGGGGAGCGTGTTCGATAAAAACCGGTTGGGATCCCAAAGGGGAATACGGACAAACAGAGGGGAAAGAATTTGCTGTTTCCAGCGGCTTTGGCTCGAACGAAAACTACGCTCCAGAAGTTCGGCAATATCCGGAGCGACACTGGTGATCAGGGCATCGGCGGTGTGTAACTGGCTCAGGAGTTGAACCATGTCATTTTGCGAAGGGGCTTCCTCGTTAAAATGGGCAATCGCCAGTTCCCACAGTTCCTGCACCGTGCGCTGCCCATCCATTAATCCCACCACATAGTAAGCGACAGGCCCAAAACGGTGGAAACGACCCGAGGCATGATCCTGCAGGACATACCAGAGTTCCCCACGATACTCGTGACGATGGATCTGAACATGCTGCCGGAGTTGGGGGCGGAGATTGGCGACGCGATACCAGTAGGGACTGAATAACGATTCTTTCATCTTCGCGCGCGGTTCAGGGCCACCAGGTCCACAACGACAAACGTAGCCACTGGAAGAGATCGTGGGTCCAGATCCAGATCATTTTTCTCTGTCCAATCTCGACCCGTCCATATCCCTCCATCCCCGGCCGCAATTGCTCGGTGACCTGTTCCAATGATGCTTCCACCCGGAAATAATTCCGCCCTTCCTTCGGCGTGGAGACCGGGACAATTCGTTCGATCACAAACGGAAAACGCTGGCCTGGCAGGGCATTGGGCATGATATAACCACGCTGACCCGCCGCGACCTCGCGAATGTCGCGTTCATCCACCGATAAGATCACACGATATGAGTTAAGAGGCGCGACCTCGAACAAAACCTGGCCACGCTCCACAGGCGCCCCGAGGGATTGATTGAGATCCCCGCGCACAACCACCCCATCCAGGGGGGATAGGATTTTCGCCCGCGCAATCTGTTCGCCCAACAAGGCAATCTGGGCCTTCGCTTGATTGATCTGTTCCTGCAATATCACCATGCTGCTGCGGTCGCCTTCGGCCATCGCTTTTTGGTATTGCCGCGTGTACTGCTCTTCCCGGCTCTCCCATCGTTGCAGTTCCAAGGCCATATCCCGGTCATCCAAAGTGCAAAGCACTTGGTTCTGGGTAACCGTTTCTCCCGCCCGCACCTCGGCCGTTCGAATAAATCCCGTATATGGCGCCACCACCGCTCGCTGGACAGTCCCTTCTAGGTTGGATTGAGCCCGGATTTGATAATCCCCCGTGGCGAACCAGAAAAAGACCGTGAGAGACACGACAAGCAGCACCGCGAGTTTAAGTACCATGCTCCCGGGGCCGACTAATTTACCTAGTTGGTGGTAAAACGAATCCCAGATTTTACGAATCAGCCAGCGGTCATTCTTGTATTTTTCGTTCAGGATCGGGGCAATGAGAGACACCAAACTCTCACACATCTCCACCGTTTCAGCGGTGAAAGGCTCTTCGTTCGACCGCTCCAACAACAACGCCCCATAGCAATGCCCCGCCGCGTCCACAAAAGGAAACGAGCAAAGGTGCGGAATCTCCTGGCGAGAACGGAGTTCTTCATGCGCCCGCAAAATCAAACCGGGTTTATCCGCAGGACGGGGAACGAGGAGAATTTCTCTCTGATCGACACATTCATCCATCGCGGCTCCGATTGCCCGCAACAGATCCATCTGTTTTCCAAATTGCGCGCTATGGGAAAGCGCCATCACCTGCACTTGGCCCCGCTTCACAAAGCCCAGACTGACCCGCTCACACCCCAGACGGGTGGCCAGTTCAGTCACAAACGCCATCGCGCCCGCCCGAAACGTGGGCTCGATCACGGCGGATGCCGCGATATGAAATGCCGTGGTGATGCGGGATTGCAGTGAATTGGCGTAATGAAATTCTTGCCGATGCAGAACGGTTTCCAACCATGCCATCCCCCATTGCAGCTGGCGCATGACATACAGGAAATGCGATTGCGGCCGCGGCCCCATATCCAGCACCACCGCGCCATACAACACCCCATTCCGTTGAATGGGGTAAGCAACATAACAATTGGATGATGACGCATCAGCCAGGGGATCATCCGGATCGGTGGGTTTGGGTTGGAGCAGCCCCTTCTCTTCCTTCAACACCCGCTCTGTCACCGCGGCCATGGGCGCGGAAGGCTGGAAATATTTTGGCCAAAAAGCGAGGGGGACAAAGTCCCCCCCGCCTTGGGATCGCATCACAACCAACCCTTGACTTACATTGCTCAACTGATGGCATTGCAGCGTCAGCCAGGTCTGGCTAAACTCCCGAAGCGTCGCCGATTGCCGAAATTGCTTCCACAAACCAGCATCGACAAAACGATCCATCGAGAGATGAGTTCCCACATTTGCGCTGAATCGTTCTGATTCAGAATAGGATTCTTTCATGGAAGAGACACAGACCGGGTGGAATTACCCTTTCGGCTCTGGATCCATCGCCACCCGGGGTTCCAAGGGAATCGGGCCGACCAACTCTTCATATTCTTTAATGACACGGCCCAACAAAGTAAAAAGTCGCTTGGCCGCAAAGGGGCTGAGAATGATGCGGTCGCTCAGTTTTACACGCACTTCTTCTTGCCCTGTATACCACGTTTGATTCATTCCAAACAGAACCGTCACCTCTTCCCGCGTACTGGTAACGTTGCAGACATTGGCGTAAAAACTCCGCATTTCTGAATCATCCCACTTCACACGCGGGCCGGCGGCTTCCGGACGGCGCTCCACGGCTTCATCCTTTGGATCCACTGCTTCGTTTTCGGGTTTGGGACTCATTGCCATTAGTTTTCTCCTTGGATTCTGTGTAACGTTTAGGCGTCAGCATTTACATTATATTGGAACGATCTGAAACACTAGCCAGTTTAGCAAAAAAAACGAATCCACGTCAATCCTCTAGTCTGCTTTTTCAACAGAAAAATTTGTATATCTTCGTATTTCGCTCGTTTCCTAACACCGGACCCGTCGAATCCAACAGGAAAACCAATAATGTGAACCAGCGCCAATCACTCCCCCAAAACGAGAGAATCAGATAAAAGGGCTTGCATCACTCCCCAATCGACTGATACACCAAAACCGGGAATTTCGAGGCAAGATCGCTCTCTCCCGCGGGATAGTTCTGCAGCATCAGAATCCCCACCAGGCTCTCTTTGGGATCGATCCAGAACTGGGTGTTGAAAAACCCACTCCACGACAGCGTCCCTTCCGAATAGATCTCGCCGGATTGGCCTGGATCCAGATGAACGGCAAAACCAAGACCAAATCCATAACCGGGCGGGCAATAAGTGGGTGTTAAACCGCCGATGTGGTTCTTCACCATCAATTCCGCCGTTTTTCGCCCCAAAAAGTTGTAAACATTCTTTAACTCGGATTGGGCATCGTCATAATCGAACACCCCACCCATATCGAGGATCATCTCACAAAACTTGGCATAATCCTCTGCCGTGGAAACCAAGCCCGCCCCTCCCGAAAAATAGGTTTTGGGCTCCGTGTAAGGCGTTGTGGCCGCATAGGTTACATTCTGCCCCTCGATGACCGTTTCGGGCAGGCGGCGAATGCCTCCCTTCCCATCCGGTTCATACACCGCCGCGAGACGCGCCCGCTTTTCCGGCGCGAGATAGAACGAGGTATCGCGCATATCCAGGGGATCGAAAACCCGCGTCTTCATAAACCGGTCCAATGGCATCCCACTCCAAATTTCGATTAGATAACCCAATACATCGGTGTTTAGGCCATACTCCATCTGTTCCCCAGGCTGGCAAAACAGGGGCAATTTGGCCAGCGATTTCACCATGTCGCCAATGGTCCCCGCGGTGGGATAAAGACCGTTGGATATCCCAGCCTGTTTATACAGGTCCGATAGATAGGGATGGCCCCGAAAACGGTACGTCAATCCAGAGGTATGGGTCAGCAGATGACGAATGGTAATGGGATGGGCAGCAGGCACCAAAGTGGAATGGGAGCCATCCACCACCATCACCTGCATCTCCTTAAACTCTGGGATAAACTTGGAGACCGGATCGCTCAGCAGAAATTTCCCTTCTTCATAAAGCAACATCGCGCCTAGGCTGGTGAGGGGTTTGGACATGGACGCAATCCGAAAAATCGAATCGGTTTTCATCGGCAAACCCGCTTCCCGGTCCTGCATCCCAAACGCCTTGAAATACGCAAGATCGCCCTGCCGCAACACCATCGCGACCGCCCCGGCAATATGGTTCTGCCGGATCTCCTGATCAATGTAAAGATCGATCCGGTGCAGACGCTGCGAAATCATCCCCACTCGTTCTGGGCTCGTCCGCTGAAAATCCCTGGCGTCGCCAACCGTCACGCCTCCAACCAGCAGCAACACCATCCATAAGAAAAACCAATTCCATCTCATAATCTCATCCTTCTCTAATCACAATCGAAAACCACTAGTATAGGTCATATCGCAAAGATTGCCTATTCTCACATAAGAAAGTGTTCATATTCCCCCCTGGCAATCAAGCGGAATAGACCACCAGAGGAAAAAAAATCCCGCCAACTGGCGGGATTGGATTCTTCGTTTTCATCCAATGATTTCACGCCAGAATGCCACGCTGCGATTCCGGTGGAATAACCGGCTGGCGATACCGCTCCAGCCAATCCTCTTTTTTCTCCGGTTTTTCCTGCTGCTGTTCCCGGATTTCCTCCAAGCGGGCGCGCATCGATTCCGCCTGCTCGATCGTCGGATTCGGGGCTGGATTCATCCCGATTTCCCCAAACATGTTGGCCAACAGATCGTTGGTCAATTGAAAAAAAGTATTCAAATTCGCTTGGACATCTTGCCCCATGATCGCAAGAGAATCCGACCCAAATCCCATTTTTTCCAATACCGCGCCATATTGCTCGTTCATCCCCGTGAAGAATTGGTTCATGCGACTGCCAACATGCTCTTGCGCGGACGAAACCAGGGCTTGAGTCGCGTTGACAAAAGCGCCCAAATTCCTGGAATCCGCGGTAAGAACCCCCTGCGCGGCCTGCAAAAAACCAGAGAGAGTGCCAGATTCATCAAACTGGGTCAGATTGGCGGCAACCTCGTTAAAAGCGTGGATATCATCCCCGCTAATCGAAATATTCAACGAAAATTCATGCGACACCTGCTGCGCGACATTCATATAGGCCGCACCGGCTTCACCGCCGTAGGCCTGCTCCACCCGTTGGGAAATCCCTTTGGCCTCTTCGTAAAAAATCCGGGCTTGAAATCCCCGGGTTTCTAGGGTGTGCTCATAACTGGTATAGCGCTGAACGGTTTGGGTCGCTTGGAGTGAGGCCCTCTGGGTTTCTTGCGGGTTTCCCGTCCCATCCGGAGAAACCATCCCCGTCCCCAGTAAGGCCTTCGCTGCGTCCGAAGCGGCGAAACGCACCGCCAACTCCATGTCATACGAGCCATCCTGGTTGATTTTCAGATCGATGGAGGCTGCAAACCGTCCATCCTGGCTGACGAGAATTTGGCTGGTCGTCCCATTGGCAGGCGATTTTTTCGCATTTTCCAACGCCTCCTTGGCGGCATCTTCCGCAAATTGAGACAACTCCACCCGGTCTCCCTTTTTGGCATCGGCGGATTCCTCTTTGGGCGACTTGGTCAACGCGTTGTCACGCAGGGGGAGCAGAGAAAGCAAACCCGGCTGGCCTTGGGCCGCGTTGTTACGCCAGGGGGAGGCACCCAGGGGCGAGAGGCGCAGGCCGGTCGTCTCACCCGGCGAAGCGGGATTGTTCCCTTTGTTAAACAGCCCATTCATGCTCCCAAAAAGAGCATTGCGCATCGGATCAGTCCATTGAATGGATTTTACCATGGGTTTGTCGTCCACTTTTCATAGAAATCAAGGTATATCCTACTATCGACCGCTCCCGCAAATACTTGAATGCGATTCTCCACTCCCATCTCCTCTCCAAAAGGGGAGATATAATCAAGGCAAAGAATATGGAAAAGGAAGGGGGCGTCCATTACAGAACGCCCCCTGGGGATTCACGACCAAAACGGAAAGATTTCTTGGATACTTATTTAAACGTGGAACGACGGGTGCGCGGAAAAATCCGGCTTTCAATCCACTGCGCGTGCCGTGTATACCGCCCCCCGCGATGGCCTCTCCGGGGATGGTCCTCTCCCGCGATGTAAGCGACAAAGGGTTGCCATTTCAACGCGGTGACCATTCGGGTATACAGTTTTTTAATCGCCTTGCGCCATTCCTCCATGGTGGACAAAGTCAAAATCAAGAGGAGGATCATCGCGCTCCAGAAGATTAACGATTCAGAACCTGTCATTGGTTGGTACCTCCTATTCTGTTGAGGATCTATGAAAGGAGTATAGCACACTTTTCGAAAAAAAGAGGTTTTTTCTGTTCCCGCTGGGCACGGGATTTTCTGCCCGATTCTCGCCCCCCTCACTCCACCCCCTTGGAAAGCCGGTGCTTTGCAATGCGGAGATTTAACCTTAAGCAATTTCGATTACAATATCAGATTGAAAAATCGTGTATTCTCATCATTTCGAGGCCGTATGTCTACAAAACCAAAGTATCGTTGTTTGACTTGCGGAGACGTATTGGAGAAAGGAAAAGAAACACCATCATTTCCTTTCTGCAGCAAACGATGCAAGACCATCGATCTAGGCCGATGGTTTGGGGGAGACTACCACATCAGTGAACCGATTCCTACCGAAGATACAGATTTCTGGTCTGAAACCGAAACTCAACCGTAACGATTTCCTCTCCAGTGGATTGGCGGGCGTGCTCTTGGCACTGAGTTATCCGCCGCTGGAATGGTCAGCCCTGATCTGGATCGCGCTGATCCCGGTCTTGTTCCACCTCAAATCCAGGCCGTACTCCAGCCATGCCGGATTCGGATTTTTAACCGGGGTGGTTTTCCATACCCTGCATTTATACTGGATTTGGCATGTGACCCTGCTAGGCCTGGTCTTGCTGATTCTATACCTGAGCCTGTTGTGGGCGGCCCTGTTTTGGGGCATGGGGCAGTTATTGCGCTGGCGTGGCGGTTTTCTTCTCTCCGCACTGCTATGGGCTGGAGTGGAGTTCGTTCGCTCCCTCGGCCCGTTCACCTTCGCCTGGGGTTACCTGGGGCACAGTCTCTATGCCTGGGAACGCCTGCTACAAACCACGTACTGGCTTGGTGTCCCGGGTCTATCCTTCCTCATTTTCCTGGTCAATATGGCCCTGACGGAACTCATCACCCTGGGGATCACCAATTACCGGCAGGCCTTGCCCCTCTTCTGGAGCCTCATCTTATCCAAACCCTGCCTGCATCTGGGTACCGCCCTGCTCCTTGTGGGTTCTGCTGCGCTCTATGGCCAACAAGTCCTCACGGCCCCCCCGGACACCCAGACTGAACCATTCCAAATCGCGTTGATCCAAGCCAATATCCCCCACGAAGCCGAAATCCCCTCCTCGGAGAAGCTGAAGGAATATTTGAAACTATCCAAGCAAGCCATGCACGATCAGCCCGCCTTGATCCTCTGGCCGGAAAGCGCGATGTCGGTCTCCCTGAATTACTGGCCCGAGATCGTGAAATCCATCCAGACCTTCGTGGACGAACACCAGGTCACGATCTTGACAGGAACACTGCATGACGAGCGTATCGGTCCCGGAGAATATCGCTCCTCCAATCGGGCATTCCAGTTTACCCCCGGCGCGGTGTTGGATTACAGCGAAATCCCCATGGATTTATCCGCGCTGACATGGTATGACAAGATCCAACTGGTCCCGTTTGGCGAATTTGTCCCCTACGGCCACACTTGGCCTTTAACAACCATCACCCCAACCATCGAAAAAATGATCGAAAACGCAGGGGTTGGCTTGAAAGAACCAGGCAACGACTTGAAACTCTTTTCCACCCCCACGGGTCGCACCTACGCCGTGGCAATCTGCTTTGAATCCACCCTGGCCCGGCAAAACGCCCGGGCCCGGCGGCTCGGAGCCGATTTTCTGGCAGTCATCACCTATGATTCCTGGTTTTACCAGTCCGCGGGCTTAAAACAGCATTTCATTCAATGCGCCTTCCGTGCCGCGGAAAACCGCTGCTATGTCATTCGCTCCGCCAATACAGGGATCACAGGGGTCTTCGGCCCTACCGGACGGATCGAAGTGCAATACCCTTCCCATTCGGCCGGGTATTGCAGCTATACTCTTGCCCTGCCTCGACACAAATAAGCAGCGTATGCCCTATACTTGTTCTTTTCATGGTATCATCCTGACAAGCCGGACATCCTCACCCATGACGGAGTGAAAAAACCATGCCTTACACGATTACCGAACTGCTCGGGGATGGCATCAGCACCGAACTGAGCGAATCAGTCCGCCGCATTCTCAAGGTTTTGCCCGTGGACATTGAACTCGAACCCGTGGATTTATCCCTGGAGAATCGCTCCAAGCGGGGGCCCGGACTCTATGAAGAAGCCTACACGAGCATCCACAAAAACCGCTACGCCCTCAAGTACCCCACCACCACCACCAACGAAAGCCCCAACGCCATACTTCGCAAATTATGCAAATTCAGTGTGATCCATCGGCCTGTGTTTACCATCCCCGGCGTGGAATCCAATTTCAAGGGAAATCTCGATATCGATATCGTCCGCGTCGCCACTGGGGGAACATACGAAGATCCTGGCCGGATGATCGGCACCGAAGCTGCGGTCTCGATCCGAATCATCGAACGCCGCCCCTGCGAGGAAGCGGCGCTATACGCCTTTTACCTCGCCCGCAAACTCAAAAAATCCGTGACATCCTCATCCAAATACACCATCCAATCCGTTACCGATGGCCTCTTCCAAATCATTGTCAGCGAAATCACCCAGCAATTTCCCGATGTGCCCCATACCAAGGAACTCTTCGATGCCCTGCTGGCGAAACTGGTCATGTTCCCCGAACGCTTTGGCGTGATTCTTGTACTGAACGAATACGGCGATTTCATCTCCGATATGGCCTGTGGCTTGGTGGGTTCGATGGGCATCGGGGGAAGCGGCAGTTATGCCTTTAACGCGAACCAGGAAATCACCCTGGCCATGTTCGACCCCGCCGGCGGCACCGCGCCGGATATCGCGGGAAAAAACCTCGTCAACCCAACTGCCATATTTATTGCCACAACCCTATTACTGCAACAACTAGGAGAATTACACAGCAGCGAGGCTTTGAAAAAGGCCACGCTGCAATGCCTGTCGAAGGGACAGCGGACGCGCGACTTGGGCGGAAACCTGACCACCTCCGAGTTCACCGATTGCGTCGCACGGACCTGCCTGGAAATTTTAAACCACTAAATTCTCCCCGCCCTGCCCACACATCCCCAAAGCGGACCAGCCGGTCCGCTTTTTGTTTGCGAGTACTACATCCCCACCTGTAATATGCAAAAATGCACCACCTGAACCGGGTTTCGTCCCCGCGACCCTCCATCCCACCGCGGAAAATCCCCATTCCTCTCGGCCACGCCCCACAACCCCAAGCCAAGAAACACACGCCGGCGAAAGCCACGGTTCCCTCAAAAACCGTCTCGACAGAAATCGAAGTAAAAAAAGTCTTGTTCAAAAAACAATAGGTGTCTATAATTTGGTTTGGTTTCAAGCGGCTACGATTTACGCCGATGGGAGAGAATGCGTGAAGAGACTTACTTTCAGAACTCAGTCGTTGGGTCTTATGAGGGGAAACCAATCATCCAACCGTCCCCCTGCCCCATTGAACTCCGGCCGGCTAGGCCCTGATCCTATCCATGCCTCTCCAAACAATCCAACTCAACAATCTATGCAAGACGATGAGATGTAATCGGGTCTAGGTTGAGTGCGTTTCCGCATGTAACGATGTCCTTTGGGCATGGCAGTGAATTAGAGTAGGGGATTTGAAGCCATGATAAGAGACCTGGCGACAGATGATCAGCAAAACCGAGAGAAATTCAAGAAGTTGATTGAACTGGGAGAACGGAATGGCCGCATTACCATCGATGACGTCAACCGCGCTGTGAACGATGAAGATATGAGCGTGGACGATCTGGATGATATCTTCATCGTTCTGAATGACATGGAAATCCCCGTTGTGGATGACTTCACGGGCGAACAAATCGAAAACAAGTACAATCCCCCCGAACCCGAGGAGAGCGAAACCGAAGAAGCGCTTGACGAAGAAAAAACCAAGGCCGACGACCCCGTCCGCTTGTATCTCCGGGAAATGGGCCGCGTGCCCTTGCTCACCCGGGATCAAGAAATCGAACTGGCCAAGGAAATCGAATGCGGGCGCTTTTGCGTCTGCAAGGCCTTGGCCCTCAGCCGCACCGCCTTGAAAGAACTTCACCGCGCCTTCGAAAAAATCGATCAAAACCGCATCCGGGCCGAAGATTTTATCCAAAACTTCGATCTGAAAGATTCACTCACCCCCAGCGACCGCGAGAAAATTCTCGCCGATCTCAAAGACAAACTGGCCAAAATCGAAAAAGAACATACAGAACTACAAAAACTTAAAAAACGCAACAGCCCTCGGCTCCAAACGAAAATCAACGAAAAAATCAACCACCTGGGCACCCTCTTCATTTCAATGAAGATCGACCATGAGCAAATTGGCAAAATCGCCAAACATGTCCTGCGGCATTACCGCAAAATTCATGAAGCCCAAAAAGAAATCCTTTTCTTGGAAAAAAAGTTAAAAGCCAATAACGGCGAATTGGCCGGCTTGTTCAAAAAATTCCGGTATACCTCCTCCGGCAAAAGCGAACTCGAAAAACGAACTGGTTTCGCGCGGGACGAGTTGCATAACGACAGCAAACGCTTCCTCCGCGCGGAAGAAAAATTCCACCGCTGCATCAAGGATGTCGACGACGAACTGGAAGACCTGGAACAGATTGTCGACAAAATCAAGGAAGGAGAAAACAAAGCGCACCTGGCCAAGATGGATGTCGTCAAGGCCAATCTCCGGCTGGTCGTTTCCATTGCGAAAAACTACACCAATCGTGGATTGCAATTTTTGGATCTGATCCAAGAAGGCAACATCGGCCTGATGCGTGCCGTGGATAAATTTGAATACCGGCGCGGCTATAAATTTAGCACCTACGCCACCTGGTGGATCCGCCAAGCGGTCACTCGGGCTATCGCCGACCAGGCTCGCACCATCCGCATCCCCGTCCACATGATCGAGACCATCAACAAGATGACCCGCATCACCCGCAAACTCCTGCAGGAACTGGGGCGCGAACCGACACCGGACGAGATCGCCACCTTCACCGCCATGCCCATCGACAAGGTGCGTGGCGTGTTCAAAATCGCTCAACAGCCCATCTCGCTGGAAACGCCGGTCGGCGATGATGGCGATACCCACTTCGGCGATTTTATCGAAGACAAAAATATGCGTTCCCCCTCTTCCTCTACTTCGGACACCATGATGGAGGAACATCTGGAAAATGTCCTGCAAACCCTCACCGAGCGCGAGGAAACCGTTCTGCGCCTCCGGTTTGGCATCGGCGACGGTTACCAGCGCACCCTCGAGGAAGTAGGCAACCGCTTTGGCGTGACCCGGGAACGGGTGCGGCAAATCGAAACCAAGGCGCTGCGGAAACTACGTCACCCCATCCGCAGCAAAAAGTTACGGGATTACCTGGATTGATCCCAGACCATGGAATCCCTCTCCCCCGGCAGGTTCAAACCCTGCCGGGGGTTATTTTTCAGCCCAGTTTTGGCTACACTATCGCCACTATGACTAAACCGATCCATGGCAAAACAACCGTTTGCGCGGTGATTGGCGACCCTGTGGGGCATTCCCTCTCCCCGTGCATGCATAACGCCGCTTTCGCGGCGACCGAGTTAGACTATGTCTATGTCGCGTTCTACGTCCGTAATGTGCAGCAAGCGGCCGAGGGCGTCAAAGGCTTTGGCATTCGTGGGCTATCGGTCACCATCCCCCACAAAGTGGAAATCATGCGCTACCTGGACCACATCGCCCCCCTGGCCGCAAAAATAGGCGCGGTGAACACGGTGATCAACGACAACGGCATCCTCACCGGCACCAACACTGACGCCGACGGCGCCCTGCGCGCCATCGAGGAACACGACCAGGTGCAGGGAAAAACCGTGGCCATCTTGGGCGTGGGCGGCGCCGCCCGCGCGGTGGCCTTCGCGATCGCGTGTGAACGCTGCCCCCAACGCTTGATCCTGCTCTATCGCCCCGAAGATGAATCCATGGCCGCGGCGCTCCTCGCCGCCATCCAACCGCACACCGCCGTGCCCCTCTCCACTGTAAAGATGAACGAGGCCACCTTGCGCAACACCATTCCCGTGACCGACATCCTGGTCCACACCACCCCCGTGGGGATGCATCCCCACACCGACGCCTGCCTGGTCCCCGAATCCCTGTTCAGCGAGCGCCATTTGGTGTTTGATATCATCTACAATCCCGCAAAAACTCTGTTACTGCAACGCGCCGAAAGCAGGGGCGCGCGGGTGATCAATGGCATTCCGATGTTTGTCTATCAAGGTGCCGAACAATTCCGGCTCTGGACCGGACTGGACGCACCGGTGGACACAATGAAAAACGCCGTAGAAAGTGCATTGGGATACAAATGAATCTGATCTTGATTGGTTACCGCGGTACTGGCAAATCGACCCTGGCGGAAATGCTGCATCACCAGCTGGACCGCCCCGTCTATCACATGGACGCCATCCTGGAACAACGCTTTGGCGAATCCATCAGCGCCTTTGTCGAAAAACTAGGCTGGGACGCCTTTCGCCAAGCGGAGACCGCCTTGGCCCTGGAATTGGCCCAAAAAGACAACGTCATCATCGATTGCGGCGGCGGCGTAGTCACCCGCGCCATCAACATGCAACACCTCAAACCCACAGGGTATGTGGTGTGGCTGAAAACCGCTCCCGCCATCATCGCCCAGCGCATCGGACAGGATACCAACCGCCCCTCCCTCAGCGGTACGGCCTCCCATACTGAGGAAATTCTGGAAATTCTCAACCAGCGGATGCCCCTCTATGAGGCCGCCGCCGATCTGACCGTCGATACCGATACGCATTCTCACGACGAATGTGTTCAAATCATCCTGAATGCTTGGAAAGACTACCATGAGACCCTGGAAACTTCTTGAAGTCAACTACGCCTATGTCAAAGAACACCCGTACGAAGTCGCCGTCCTTCCCATCGGCGCCACCGAACCCCACAACCTCCACCTCCCCTATGGCACCGACGCCGTCTGCGCCGAACGTATTGGGGAATTGATTTGCGAAAAAGCCTACAGTCTGGGGGCCAATGTCTGCCTTCTGCCCTGCCTGCCCTACGGCGTCGATTCCAATCTGATGAAATTCCCCATGACGATGTCGCTCAACCCCTCCACGGTCGATATCATCATCCGGGACATCATCGTTTCGCTGGAAGCCCACGGCATCAAAAAGCTGGTGATCCTCAATGGTCATGGCGGGAACACCTTCAAGCAGGCACTGCGCGAGTTTTATGGAAAAACCCAGGTGTTCATCAGTCTTGTGGACTGGTGGAGAGTTCTCTTGGACCGCTATGGGGAAATCTTTGAAAACCCTGATGATCATGCCGGAGAAATGGAGACCAGCATAGGCCTTCACCTCTTCCCCGAATTGATCGAATTGGATCAGGCCGATGACGGCGCGGTCCGGCAATCCCGCTTTGAGGCGATTCGTCAAGGCTGGGCCCAGATTACCCGCCCCTGGCACATCGTTACCAAGAATGCCGGCGTGGGCGATCCCCGCAAAGCAAGCGCAGAAAAAGGCGAAAAAGCCTTACAAATTGTCATAGACCGAATCAGCCAGTACCTGAAAGAACTTTCAGACGCCGAGATGGATGACGTGTTCCCGTATTAAATCTGATACTTTCTTTTTCCAAGTAAATATCTTGTAGGGGCACGTTGCACGTGCCCAAGGATCACGAACACCATGCCCCTACATAAGTTTGAATTTATTCATCTATATCCCATCTTTTAGTAATTGCCAGCCGGCTTTTCTCAGGGATCGAAATGCGGCTCTCTTGTATTGGATCAGTCCACTGAACTGGTCATTTCCATCGGCAACATAGTCACACTTTTTCTGGATCATAACCAGGTTCATTTTATATTTAGTTCTGGCAATATAGGATAAATACAAGTCCTCTGCCAATTTGTATTGGTCAGGGATATTCTGCAACGTTTCTTCCTGATCGATGATCCATCTGTCCAGGATCATTCCACCGGTACCGATATAATCTACATTTACACCACTGAACCTTGATGAATCCAGCATGATGGAATCCCAATACTCTTCGTTATTAAATCTTCGTGTATACCATCCCAGGATGGTATTTCTTCCATATTTCAGGTATTGTTCGTAATTATACTCGACGAAGTCCGGCATCAGAGCCAGGTCATCATCGATAAAAATAATCGGGTTTTCGGTGGTCTCTCTTGCGAGCCAAAATCTTGCCTGCGAGCCTGAATTGACTTGTGAATTGATGATTTTAATCCGCTCGGAAGGAAAATGAAGGAAGGATAAATTTTGGTTGCTGTTGTTCCAAATATTGAGATTGAAATTTTGATTACTTTGCTTAAGTAAATCATTCAGGATACTATCCATCCTATGGATTCTCTTATAAACACATAAGCATACTTCAATCATCAATCAAAACCTGACTGGCATCTCATCATTTGTTTGCTGCTACATGTTAATTAAGATTCACTGTAGACAGCGTATTGCATCGAGGGCGACATGAGGGTGTAATTTTTTTTGTACCAACAAGCGGCCAACGAATTGTTGTGCTTCAGTTCTCTCCTGAAGAGTTGTAAATAAGGGCAGAATATGGCTCTTTAAGAATGATTCACATGCTTTTTCGGTAAACAACTCTATATTCAACAGCATCCATTGCAAGGTTCATCCGGTAAGTGAGTACGTGCATTGATGTAGGGACATGATTTTGAGTTTAAAAAATTCGCGA
>JAVFAP010000019.1:0-15614 GCA_034002445.1 bacterium
ACGCTCTTCCGATCTGAGCATTCGCAGGGCATCCTGGATAAGAAAATAGGATTGGAGGTGAGAATCCCGATCCAGGAGGGGGGTGGGGAAGTCTTTTTCGAACTCTTTGGTGGTTTTCGTCGGCAAAGACATGTGCATATGCCAGAACAGCAGGGTGAAGAAGAATGGATCCTGGCTGGAAGGGAGTTGGAATTCCTGATTTTGGATATAGGCGAGGTAGGCGGCGGCGCCATCGAAGATGGCTTTACGCAGGGGGGGCATTTCCAGGCCTTGGACGCTGCTCAGATCTTTTTGGGCAAGGTGGAATTTTAGCTGATTCAAATGTTTGTGGAGTTGTTTCCAGATGAGTTGGAAGCGGGCTTGCCGCACGTTCTGGTTGATGCGGTCGATTTGCTCGGCTTCTTCCAGGTATTTCATGGCTTTGACCATGGCGCCCCGCTGCTTCGCTTCTTCCAGCAAGATTAAGAGAGGCTGGCAATCGGTGGGATTGGCCGCCCGCCAATCGTGGAGAATTTTGTCAATTTCTTTTTTGGGGCGGTTCAACTGGCGGGAAACGCGAAATAAAGCCGCATAACATTCTGGATAAGAAACGAATTTGCAGGTTTTTTGAAGAAAATCGAGCAAGTATTGTTGGAAGACACGATCTTCTTGGTTAAGGAACATGTCTTGTTCCATTTGCAGGGCTTTTTCTAGGTTTCTGGAGAATTCCCAGTAGATCTCGCCCATCTCCTCTGGACTTAAGGAAGATTTGTGTTCGGAATGAATGTTAGAAATCAATTGCAGGTACGATTCCTCCAAGATATCCGGACCGAGCATATTGGAGCGAAAATAATCGAGCATAAAGAATACCGAGCCCCGCTCGCTGAACCATTTTGTGTAGTAGGGCATGAAAAGCTGAATCAGTTTGAATGGATGCAATTCCATCTCCTCGCCGCGGATCAAATCCTGGATCAGGAGGCGGCTGGAGTAGGGATCTTGGAAGGGGGGCCTGGTGAGGATTTCATCGAATTTTTGCGTGAAGGCAGTGAACTTTTCCTGGTGCAGCAAGGTGCGGAGTCCCTGGATTTTCTCATGAAGGGAATGGCTGTTCATCGCACGCCAGAGATCGCGAGTGGCTTTGGAAGAGAGGCCTTGGGGGTGGCCAATCCCATCGCATTTGGCCTCGAGCACCTTCTTGGCGTCCGTCAGGCTGGATTCTGGGGGAATACGGGAAAGCATTTGGCTGGCGCGGGGGATGTCCTTTTCATACAACGCTTGCAGGGCGCGGATAAAAAAGCACCAGGAGGCCAGAAAAGAGCGCCGGGGGACTTGGGCCAAGCGGGCTAAACGGGTTTGGCGGTCTTCTTCAGTGCCATTCGGCCCCAAGGCCTGCAGGGCTTCCCAGATCCAGAGAGCTTGCTGGCGCAGGGGATGGTTGGGGGGGATTTGCTTGGACTGGATAAACAAGCGGGGATCGCTGAGGCCTTTGATGAAGAGCGCTTCCACCGTATCCCTGTCTTGTTGGGCCAGGATGGGATCGTCTAGTTTTTGGACCAGGGAATCGACATCCTCTTGGGTCAGGGGGAAGTGAACCGCTTGATCCTGCGCCGATTGGAAGAGAACCCTGTGGCGCGGGCATTTTTGGGAAGCGACGGAGATGAGCTGGTTTGCTTCTCCCACGAGGCTGCTGTCGATCAGTTGCTGAATCCGGGCGTGATAGACCTTTGCCATCAGATCCTCCACGGCTGGGGAGGGATCCAGTTTATATAGTGACTTGACGGCCTCCAAAGCCATGGGGATCTTGCCGCGATCCAGCAGGTCTTGGACGGATTCGATACTGAGGAGTTGAATGGTTTTTTTTGGTTGTTTTTTTTTGTTTTGGGCCACAGCGTTGTTCTCCGTTCGGTTTCTGCGGTGGCAGAATTTACGCGGACAGTACGAATTTCAGCCTGACTGGGAGGATCGGGGGGTCAGGCGTTTCAGGTCTTCGTCCACCATGGCGGTGACCAGTTGTTCGAAGGTCATGGTGGGTTTCCAGCCGAGAGTTTGTTGAATTTTACTGGCATCACCCTTGAGGGAAAAGACTTCGGCGGGGCGTTTGAAGCGGGGGTCGATTTTGATGCAAGGTTCCCAGTCCGTCATGCCGACATGCTGGAAGGCGAGGGTGAGGAAGTCGCGGATGCTGTGGTTGAGGCCTGTCGCCACCACATAGGTTTCCGGGGTATCCGCCTGGAGCATGCGCCACATGGCGTCGACGTAGTCTCCGGCGAAGCCCCAGTCGCGTTGGCTGTCGAGGGTGCCCAAGGCGATGGAAGAGGTGAGGCCAAGTTTGATGCGCGCCACGCCATCGGAGATTTTGCGGGTGACGAACTCGATGCCGCGGATGGGGGATTCGTGGTTGAAGAGAATGCCGCTGGTGCAGAACATCCGGTAGCTTTCTCGGTAGTTGATGGTCAGCCAATGGGCGTAAAGTTTGGAGGTGGCGTAGGGGCTGCGGGGGCTGAAGGGGGTCTCTTCGTTTTGGAAGCCGCTGGTATGGCTGTTGCCGAACATCTCGCTGGTGGAGGCCTGGTAGAAGCGGGCGTTGGGGGCGTAGTTTTTTAGGGTGTTGAGCAGGTACAGCACGCCCATGGCGTTGACCTGGGTGGTGTAGGCGGCCTGATCCCAGGAGGAGCCCACAAAGGATTGGGCCGCCAGGTTGTAGACCTCGGCGGGGCGGATGGCTTTGATGATGTTGATTAGGGAGGCCTCGTCCAGCATATCGCCCGAGACCAGATCCAGGTCGGCGGTGATGCCGAGGTAATCGGGATTGGCGAAGTTGGGGTTGGTGTAGCGGCGGATCAAGCCATAGACTTTGTAGCCTTTTTCCAACAGCAGGCGGGCCAGGTAGCACCCGTCCTGGCCCAGAATTCCGGTAATCAATGCGGTTTTTTTCATTTCTGTTTTACTCTTTTGGATTGGGATAACCGTGGTTTTCCCATGATGTCGTCTTTGGGCTTGCTTACTGTACGCCCATCCGTTGCAGGAAGGGCTCGAAGCGGTAATCGCGACCGAGGAAGGCGCGGATGGATTCGTTGACGTCGCGGGAATCGCCTGGGGCGAAGATTTCATCGCGGAGGCGGCGGCCCAGGACGGGGTTCAAGAAGCCGAGAGCCGAGGTTTCGAATTGCATGGCCAGGTCAGCGGCGATCACATCGGCCCAGGCGTAGCCATAATAGCCCGCGTCATAGCCAACGAAGTGGCCGAAGTAGGTGATGAAACTGGTATCGTCCGGCACGGGGATGAAGACGTCCTTGAAGAAGTGGTTGGAATCACGGATGACATCCAGGGGGCGATCGGCGGGGCCGTGGAAGGCGATGTCGATCATGCCAAAGACCAGCTGGCGGCGGTAATGCAGGCCGACCGTCGCGCGGTTGGAGGCGATGATGCGTGCCAGCGCGTCGGGGGGGAATTTTTGGCTGGGATCGCGGTAATCGGTGGCGAAGGTATCGAGAACGGCTTGGTTTTCCAGCCAGTATTCCAGAATTTGGGAAGGCACTTCGACAAAATCGCGGGGCACGCTGGTGCAGGAGAAGGCGGAGAAGTCGGCCTGAGTGAGGAGGGAGTGCAGGCAGTGGCCAAACTCATGGAAGAGGGTTTCGACCCGCTCATAGGTGAGGAGGGCGGGCAGATCGCCCGAGGCGGGCGGGAAGTTGCAGACCAGGGCAACGGTGGGGCGCTGGTAGCGCCCATCCGCCAGGCGTTTGCCGGGCACGATGCCAAACTGGGCGAAGTGGTTGAACTTGCCGGGGCGGGGGAACATATCCAGGAAGACCAAGCCAAGGGGGGCGCCGGTTTCGGCGTCGCTGACGAGGTGGAGGGTGACATCCTTGTACCAGGGATCTGGATTTTCTACTTGTTGAATTTTAATGCCGAAGACGGTCTCGTAGATGGAAAACATCCCGGCCAGGGTTTGATCGTAAGAAAAATAGACGCGGAGGGCTTCGGTATCGACGGCGTACTGGGTTTTGATGAGCTGTTCGCGGTAGTAGCGCCAGTCCCAGAACAGGATTTCGGGATTGGTCTCGCCGGTTTCCTGGGCTTTGAGGGCTTTGAGTTGGGCGAGTTCGGCATCCAGTTTGGGCTGAAGCGCCTGGATGAGGTTTTCCAAGAAGCCGCGGACGGTTTTTTCGTTCTTGGCCATTTTGGTTTCGATGCCGTAATCGGCCCAGGAGGCATAGCCCAATTTGGAGGCGATGGTCTGGCGAAGCGAGATGATCTTTTCGATCAGGGGGATATTTTCTTCTTTCGCCAGGGTAAAGCGGGTGTAGAAGAGTTTTTTACGGGTTTCCTCGGGTTTGGCGTAGCTCATCACGGTTTGGAAGTGCCAGGTGATGTTGGCCATGATGGTGTAGGCGTCTTCGCCGGTTTTGACGCCATCCTGGTTGAGGAAGGATTCGGGGACGCCGTCGAGTTCGGCTCGGCTGAAGACCAGCGCGGCGGTGGCATTGGTGATGTTGCTGCGGAAATCGGTGCCGAGGAGGCTGAGTTCTTTTTTGAGGGCTTCCAGTTCATCGCGCTGGGCCTTGGGCAGGCCAAAGCCCATGCGTTTGTAGTCGCGGAGGGTTTCGTGGTAGAACTTGGCGGCTTCGCCGTCGAGGGCGGGGTTGGTGCTGGCATAGGCTTCGATGGCCTGGTAGATGTCCTCGCGGTAGCTGAAGCCCACGAGCCAATCCGCCAATTTCTTGATGGCGGCGGTGGCGGCCAGGCGCAGTTCGGGGTCTGGGGAGGTTTCCTTGATCAGATTGATGCGGCGCTGGACCTGGGCAAATTGAAAGTGGAGATCGTCTAGGGCGCGGATGACCGTATTGAAGGTGGGCTGGCCCGCGCGCTGGGCGGCGATGGCGTCCCCGGCGGCCTGGGTCGAGGCGATGATTTCCTCCACAGTTTGGGCGATGGCTTCCGGAGTTTTTTCGAACGGGGGAATGGTCAACACGGCCTTATAGGCGGCGGCCCGGTTCAGGAAGGGGTCCAGGGGGAGTGGCTTGGCGAGTGGATTTGGTGTCATGATGATTCCAACCAGAAAGAGAATGGCATAGCCCAAAATTTGATAGCGTATGGTTTGAATTTGCTGTTTCATCCTATGGCTCCGTCCGAATCGTGTTCTCAGGGCGTTCTCTGTTGTCCCTCCTAATACAGCGCTTCGATTTTTTCTTCAAAGAGGGAGGCGAGGATGCTTGCCTGGCGGACAAACGCATCCAGAACGCGGGTGCTGATATGGATTTCTTCGTCCAGCAGTTGGTTTTCGTCTTTTTGGAACTGCAGGGTCCACTGGCTGCGTTCAAACTCGAAGTGGGTTTCTTGCAGAAGTTCGTTGAGCAGGTTCAGGGCTTGCAGATGCTCGCTGGTGCAGGTGGCGATGCAGGTTTTCAGATCTTTGAGCAAGGCTTTTTTTTGCTCTACGGGCAAACTGCTGGGGGTTTCGGGGATGTGGGCCAGGCTGGCCCGGGCGGTGGTGGCGAATTGATCCAGGTAATGGATGCCTTCTCGCAGTTTATGCTGCAAGTCGCGGTAAATGATGCGGGAGGGATTGGCCTGGTGGAGCTGGCAGAGATAGTCGTAGGGTGGGGTATCGAAGGGGATGAACTGAGGCAAAAGGGATTCGATGGTCGAAGAGATGGTCCCTGTGATGACCGCGCCGGAGCTGGTGTTGAAAACCGGCACCTTGAAGCGGGCGATTTCGGTTTCCAAGAGTTGTCGGTATAGGAAAAGGGTTTCGCTGGTGGGGATCATGGTCCCGTCGGTCGATTCGACCATGTGGGAGGCCTGGCTATCCTGGGGAAGCGATTTGTCGTCGAAGATGGTCCCATCCGCATAGGCTTTGTCTTGGCTGAAGGCCAGATCCTGGCCCGCGAGGATGATGGGTTCGCAGCCCATGCGGGCGAGGATGTGGAAGCCCACGACGGTAACGCTGCCGGGGCCGAAGACATCGCCCTTGGGGCCGGTCATCTCTTGCAGCCATTGGTAGATGGCGTTGCCGCTCATCTTGGCGACGGGGATATTGTGCAAGGGGGCGGGGTCCCCGATTTTTTCGAGGGTGGAGCGCCAGCTGGCAAAGAAGACCCGCGGCATAAAATGGGCGGTGATTTGGGGATTGATGCGGGGATCGGCGATGAGGAACGACTGGGTGTTCGTGTTTTCTTGATGAAAGGAGAGGACATTGCGTTCCTGGTGGTCCATGGTGATCACGATGTGGGGTGTGATGCCATGGCGGCGTAGGATGGGATAAGCGGTGTTGACGCAGACGATCAGGGCGCGATCCTCGGCTTTGCGGATTTGATCCACCGTTTTTTCCAGCGAAGGCCCCGCCGCGACCAGGATGGCGGGGATCTTCTGGAATTGATCCCACAAGCAGGTGACGCCGGGGGACTCGATTAAAAAATCGGCGTTATGGACGGTGTTGATGACCACGTTGGCGCCGTGTTCCATGCGGGAGTTGCGGTACATGCGTTCCCGCTGAAGGGCGTTGCGAAACTGGGTGGTGAACTCGGTCGCGAAGGATTTTTGGCACTTGCGCAGGAGAGGATTGACCAGGATTTTGTAGGAAAGGTTCAAGAAGCGGCCCCATTTGAGTTCGGTGCCGATGCTTTCCACCGCGTTGGCCGCCTTTTGGCCGACATAGAGATGGACCCGCTTATCTGAAAGCAGGCGGGAGAGGTCGGTGTGGTGAATGGCGGTGAAAAAGAGAATGGGGTCTGGTTCGACGATGGCGGCGATGCTGGTCTCGGGCAAGTAGTCCAGCAGTTTGGTGGGGTAAAAGCCGAGGTCGAAGCCGAGGAGGAGCAGGACAGGAGGGCAGCCGGAGGCGATACCGGTGGAGAAGAGCCAGTTTTGAATTTCTTTTTCCGGTTTATCGGAAGAAAAGAGGGCAAAGGTGCTGATGCCATCGGAGGGGTAGTAAATATTGGCATACTTTTCCCCGACCGGTTTGATCGCGAACAGCCGTTCTTCCACCTTGGGCGAGAGGGCCTCGATGGTTTTGGCCTGTTCGAGATTCAACGATTTCAGCGCGTCAAGATTTTTTTCAAAAAAGGGCCCAGCCACGTTGTCCCCTGCTCATTCCATCAGAATCCGGATTTGACATCCCCTGCGCGCGGGAGCGTTTTTTGCGCCCCCGCATCCATTTTTTCCCGTTGCTCTTGGCGGCATCTCTTCCATCGTTTTCGTGCAAGGCGATTCGCCCCCAAGACAATAACTATGTACTTTACCGTTTAAAGCGGATTTTTTAAAGATTGAGAATCAAATGGAATACAATTAAACGCAGGAAACGGGGGACGAGAAGGGGTGATCCAGAAAGGGGGGGAGAGGGAAAGATGGGCAGGGTGCCGACCGCCGGGATACGCGTCTCTTTGAGGCGCCAAGTTCATTCAAAACGATTCCGCGCATGTTTTGGCACGAAAATTTCATGCTACAATACCTCCATTACTCTTGAGGATCGGGCCCGAACAGATGGATCAAAGGCTACAACTTCAACAAAAGATGTCCCAGCGGCTGATTATGACGCCGCAGATGCAGCAATCCATCCAACTTCTGCAACTCTCCACGTTGGAACTCTCGGAGTTATTGCAAGAGGAAATGGCAGAGAATCCCCTATTGGAAGAGGAGGAAGGCAGCGACCGCCTGGATCTCAACATGGCCGAGGCGGACGCACCCGTCGAGCCCACGGTGGAGAACGTGGAAAGCGCCGCCAGCAGTCTGGCAGAGATGGGGCAGATCGAGCTGGATGACAACTGGTCGGATTATTTTTCGGACAGCAGCGATCTGGGCCATATTTCCACCGGACCCTCGTCGTATAACGAGGCCGAGGATGAGATGAATCTGCAAATCGCCCAGGAGGAGTCGCTGAAGGATCACCTGATCTGGCAGTTGGGGATTGCGACCCACAGCGAAACGGAGTACGCGATTGGGGAATATCTGATCGACCATCTCGATGAGGAAGGCTATCTCAACGCGGCGATCGCGGATGTGGCGGTCACCTTCGATCAACCAATGGAAGTGGTCGAGGCGGTGCTGGGGAAGATCCAGGGTTTTGATCCGCCGGGCATCGCGGCGCGCAATTTGGCGGAATGTCTGACGATCCAGTGCCAGTATTACGAAATAGACGATGACGATATTCTGGCGGTGATTCAGCATCATTTGGAGAAGTTGGAGAAGCATAAATATAAAGAGATCGCGCGGGCGCTGGATGTGACGGAAAAGCACGTGCAGGAGATCGCGGATATTATTGCCACCTTTGATCCCAAACCTGGACGGCAATACCGGGACAGCACCGTCGAGTACATCATGCCGGATGTGTTTGTGGAGAAGGTGTATGGGGAATGGCAGATCCGTGTCAATGATGATGGGACGCCGCCGTTGCGGATCAGCCGAAAGTATAAGGAGATGCTGCATAACCCGGATGGAATTTCCAACGATGAGTTGGATTTTATCAAGAAGAAGTTTCAGTCGGCGGTCTGGCTGATCCGCAATATCGAGCAGCGGAAGCGGACGTTGTACCGGGTGAGCAAGGCAATCATCGAGAAGCAGGAAGGATTTTTGGAAGAGGGGCTGACGGCGCTGAAACCGTTGAAACTGCGGGATATCGCGGACGAATTGGGGATTCATGAAGCGACGGTGTGCCGGGTGGTGAACAAGAAGTACATGCAAACCCCGCGAGGGCTGTTTGAGCTGAAGTATTTCTTTTCGACCGGCCTGGATACCAGCAGTGATGAGGATATGTCGGCCAAGAGTGTGATGGAGATCATCCGCAATCTGATCGATGAAGAAGACCCGAAGAAGCCGTTATCGGACCAGAAAATTACAGAGATTCTGCACCGGGATTATGATCTGAATATCGCGCGGCGTACGGTGGCGAAGTACCGCGAGAAGATGGATATCTTGCCGACCAGCAAGCGCAAGCGGGTGTAGGAGAAGATTATTTTTTGGGGGTGGCGGGGATGCTGGAGAGCATCTTGTAGATTTCATCCGCCGCGATATCGCCGACCATGGAGTAGCGGAAGCCGTTGATTTCGCGCATGTAGACCTTGGTGCCGCGGCGTTCAAATACTTTGATGGTGTCGGAGGAGCATTCTTCTTCTTTTTGTTTCTGAATTTCTTGCTCGGTTTGACGTCGTTGGAAGAGGGAGAGAAAAGCCATGCCGTCGGTGTAAACACTATGCTGGACGAGTCCTTCCCCGCGTTTCCAGCGATGGTTGGAGCGCAGAACGAATCCCGCGGGGATGGCGGGGGGTTCGATGGGGGTGAAATCGAGATCAGGTTCTTGTTCCTCCTTGGCGGCGTTGTAGGAGAAAAATTGATCCAGGCCTTCGGTGGAGAAGGCGGATTGGGAGAAGTTGGGCTGGAGATCGATGGATTCGAAGAAGAAGGATTCTTCGAAGGTGCCATCGGGGGTGAAGCGGACGTATTTGAGTTGCATTTTGGTTTGGCAATCGATCCAAATTTTCACAGCGGGCCGATGAGGGGCTTTGCCGGTGATTTTGATTTGGAAGGCGTCGCGGTCCGCAAATTTTTCGTTATTTTCAAAGGTAATATTATAATTTTTGAAGAGCAGGCCGAGCCGTTCCAAGCGGGAGAGGTTGAGGATTTCTTTTTCGCGATAGGCGCGGAGGAAGATTTCCATATCCACTTTTTGGTCTTGGTCCAGGGTTTTGCGGACTTCCTCGTTTAGGGGCGTGCGCCAGAGGCCGGTTTTGTCATGGAGCATGACGATGCCCTGGGCGGCTTCGGGGTAGGTGATTTCCATGCGCTTGTCGCCGGAGGGGAGGCGCTGGACCTGGGTGGCGGTGCGCCAGCGCTGGTCCTGGGCGCGGCGGTGGAAGATCAGCTGGCCGGTGAAGGGGAGGTTGTTGGTGGCCTCCATGGATTGACGCAGGAGGGCCTTGAGGTCCAGAGGGGCCTCCTGTCCCGCGCAAGGAACGACTCCCCCAACGCAAACGAACCAGAGACAGATGAGATGCAGCGTGACGATCTTCATTCGGGCCAATTGTAGGTGTAATACGCAACCAAGGTTTCGCGGGTGAGCGCGGGTTCCGCGCTCAGGGCATGATGGGCAACGTAAGATTCGGCTTCCAGGCCGAAGCCGTTGCTGTCGCTCATGACAACCACATGATAGGGCGACTTGCTTTCTCCCATCCAGAGATAGGTGACGGTAAGAAACACCACCAGAAAGACGGGCAGGACGCGTACCGCGTTAGTCCATAGGGTGTTGGCATAAAACCAAGGGAACCAGACGGTTTGCTGGGGGGTATTTTCAATGGCTTGGGCAACCGCCGCCCAGACTCGCTGGGGAGGTTTTTTATTGGGGAGGGCGCAGAATCCTTGGCGGAAGTGTTGGGCTTGGGCGAATTCACGGCGCCATGTTTCCGATTCCTGGATGCGGGCGCGAATGGCCTGCCGTTCTGAATCGGTACCCGCGCCATCCAAGTAGTTCAGAAGAAGACCTGCGGGGGGACTGTCTGGTAAATGCAGATGTTGGTTCTTCATTTGAATCCCTTTGTGGGCTTATTCAAGCCTGATCTGAAATGGGTCCGGGTATGAACCTGGGCCCCAGCGCCGACTGGCAGGGCAAGCGGTTTTTGTGTGCGTTGCATGGTTCCCGCTAGTCCAGTATATCGCCGTCGCGCAAGAGTTCCCCCAATAATTTGTGGGCTCGATTCAGTCTGGATTTTACTGTACCAAGCCGACAACGTAAAATCTCGGCAATTTCCTCATAACTGTACTGTTTGATGTAGCGCAGGACAATGATGGCCCGGTGTTTTGGACTGAGGGACTGGATCAGCTGGTGGATGGTCTCTTGCTGTTCCTTGTCGGCCAACTGTTCGTAGGGGGTCGGCCCTTCGTCCTTGACGGTTTCGATCATGTCCTGGGTTTCGTCCCAGTTCAGCGCGAGTTTATTTTTGTGCTTCCTTGTTTTGCGAAAGTAATCGGCCGCCCGGCGGTAGACGATGCGATACAACCAGGTGGTGAAGGCGGATTGAAACTGAAAGCGGCGGATATCTTTATAAACAGAAATGAAGACTTCCTGGGTGACCTCTTCCGCGATCTCTTCCGATAAAACAATCCGCAACGCCATGTTGTAGATGTCATGAGAATAGGCCTGGTAAAGACGCTCGAAAGCGGCAAGATCGCCTGTCTGACATTGCACGATCAGACGCCGTTCTTGCGAATCTTCCTCTATCGACATGGGCAGCCTATCTTTCATTAAATTGGTCGATTCATTCCACCAAAAGGTTCCGGATATTTTTCCTACCCAGAATGATTGGGAATCATTCTATCGTCCGTTCTGGTTTTGTCTATTCTTCACCTCCAATCTCCCCCTGGAAGGGGGGGCGATTATACCGCAATGGCAATGGCCAGACCGGTTTATGAGGGGGTGTGTCGTATGGAATGCCCCTCCCCCGGATGCAGGGTTTTGGGCCGTACGCGGGCCGAGGGAGGCTGTGGAACCAAGGCCGGAAGGATCCCGGCTGAAGCAAGGGTTGGGTTCTGTTATTCGTCTTGCTTTTGACTCTGTCGCTGGAAGGCCGAGCGGAAGACGGTACGACCGGAGTTGACCTTGAGGCTGACCCGGGAGGCCGCGGGATGGATCTCCAGCCCATCTGGCCCGACCGGTTGGCCGTCCTGGAAGAGTTGGGCGGGATCGGTGTTGGGGAGGACCACGGTGGCCTGGGTGTTGACGGGGATCTCGATCGCCAGGGTGAACCAGAGGCCGTCGCGCTGCCACTCGCTTTGGATCAAGCCGTAAGGGCTATCGAACGAGGCGCGGGCCGAGGCGATCTCGCCCACGGGGTTGGGCTGGATGATGATTTTTTTGAACGCGAGATCGGCCGGATCGCGGCGGATGCCAGCCAGATCCTGATAGAACCACTCCACGATATGGCCGAGCATGCAATGGTTGTGGGAGACCACTTCACGGCCATCCCAGGCCTCGGTCAGACTGGTGGCGCCCTGGGCGATCTGGAAGAGATAGCCGGGCTCGCCGGTTTGGTGGGTGAGGGTGTAGATGAGGTCGTTGCGGCCCGCGGTGGCGAGGGCGCGAAGCAGAAAGCGGAAGCCCACGTCGCCCGCGGTCAGGTAGCCGCGTGTTTGGACCTCATTCACTAAATTTTCGATGATTTTTGCGGTTTGTTCTGGCTCTTCCATGCCAAAGACCAGGGGCAGGGCGTTGGCGGTCTGGCTGCCGGTGGCGTAGTTGTGCGAGCGGGTGTCGAAGAAGGCGGTGTTGAAGGCCTGGCGTACGGTTTCCGCCTGGGCGGCGAAGGTGTCGGCATCGTGTGTTTTGCCGAGAATGCGGGCGGTGTCGCGCAGGATGGTGAGGTTGTGGTAGTAGAACCCGGTGGCGGTGATGCCGGTGGGGGTGAGTTGGGAGGGGCCGACACTGCCGCCACGGACGTAGTCGAACCAATCGCCGAGGCCGTGGGAAACGAGATGGCCGGTGGCGGTGGAGGCGAGGTAGGCGGTGTATTTTTTCATGGTCTCGTACTGTGCGGCGAGGGCCTCTTTGTCGCCGAACCATTCGTAGAGAAGCCAGGGCAGGATCACACCCGCGCTGCCCCATTCGGGCGAGTCGCGGAAGCCGCCGCTGAAGACGGTGTACTCGGGGGCGATATCGGGGATGAGGCCGTTCTCCAGTTGGCTGTCGCGGATGTCGCGCAGCACCTTGGTATAGAAGGCGGGGGTGTCATAGGTGAAGAGGATGGAGGGGGCCATCAGGTGGGAGACCTCCAGCCAGCCCAGTTTTTCGCGGTGGGGGCAATCGGTAAGCACGCTTTGCAGGTTGCTGCCGACCGCCCAATCCACCAGGCGGAAGACCTGATTATAGGGTTCATCGGAACACTGGAACTGGCCGACGCGGCTGGCGCTGTAGCGGGTGAAGAGGCCCTTGCAGCCGATCAGCGCGACCTCGCCGTCCTTTGCTAGATCCAGGGGGACGGCGCCCTCGATCTGGATATAACGAAATCCATAGTAGGTGAAGCGGGGGGCCCAGATCTCGGCGCCCTCGCCCTTGAGGGTGTAGGTGTAGTTGTGGGGGCCGCCGGAAGCGGACTGGTTGACCGTGCCATCCTCATGGATCAGTTCGGCCGGGGTGATCTTCACTGCTTTGCCCTTGGGGCCGCGGATGTGAATCCAGGGGATGCCGGAGGCGTTCTGGCCGAGGTCATAGACAAATACCCCGGGTTTGGGCTGGGTGACGCCGACGGGCTGGAGATCCTGGATTTTTTGGATGGGCAGGGCGGGTTGGGCAACCAGGGCGCCGCCGGGGCCTGCGCAGACGGTGACCGGCTGCCAGGCTGGATCGTCAAAGCCGGGCCGATCCCAGCCGGGTTGTTCGGTGGTGGCGTCGTAGTCTTCGCCGCCATAGATGCAGGTGAACTGGATGGGGCCGGGGGTGGCGCGCCAGGAGGAATCGGTGACGAGGGCTTCGGTGGTGCCGTCTTCATATTGGATGTGGAGTTGCAGGATCAGTTGGGGGGCGCCCAGGGAACCGGTGTATTTCACATAGCGACCGCCGGTGACGTTGAAGAAACCGTTGCCCAGCATGACGCCGAAGGCGTTGCGGGGCTGAAGAGAGGCGGTGATGTCGTAGGTGGTGTAGAGGCAGGTGCGGCGGTAGGCGCTCCAGCCGGGATCGAAGAGATTGTCGCCCACTTTATCGCCGTTGAGGCGTAGTTCGTAGAAGCCAAGGCCGCAGATGGAGACGATGGCATGCCGGACCGGCTTGGTGATGGCAAACTCCTTGCGGAAGAGGGGAAGCGGGGCCATTGGCTCTTGGGGCAGGGTGATCCATTCGGCTTGCCAGTCCTGGGGGCTGAGGTAGCCCATGGTCCAGCGTCCGGTGGGGCTCCAGGCGGAGGGCTGGCCGTCCTGATCCCAGACGCGCACCTTCCAGTAACAGGCGGTGTGGGACGCGAGGGGCGAGCCTGCGTAGGGCATTTGGATGGATTGACTGGTGGATACCTTGCCGCTGTCCCAGAGGTCGGCCTTGTTTTCATCGAGCAGGCTGGGGGTGGTGGCGACGAGGATGTGGTAGGCGGTTTGCGCCTGGTTCTTCTGGGGCGAGGTGAGTTTCCACGCCAGACGCGGCGCGGGGGTATCGATGCCTAGGGGGTCTTGTTTGTATTCGCAGAGCAGCTGGCTGACCGTGATGCTGGACTGGCCCAGCGCGGGGAGGGCGAAGAGAAGAATGGCGGCGATCCATGTTTTCATGGGGTTACCCTTTCGTTTCGGAAATCCACGTGATTTCGGGGATGCGTGTTTCGAGGCTGGGGAGGACGGTTTCGGGGAAGAGGGATTCGCTCACCCCATGGCCCACGGTGATGACGTTGAGGCCGCGTTCTTCCGCCTCCCAGAGAAGATGGTATCCCACTTCGCCTGTCAAATATACATCGGGGGCCAAACTGGCCACTTCGGTGATGAAGGAATTGCCGCTGCCGGTGGAGATGGCGACGGTCTTGACGGGCTGACTGGGTCGGGGGCGGACGGTGATGAACTCGGGGGTGCGGGGGACGCTCTGGGTGATTGTTTGGAGGAACGCATCCCACGAGAGGGGCTGGTGGTATTCGCCAATCCAGAGGGCGTGGCCAAGGGCTTGGAAATCGTCCTGGCGGTAGAGGTCGTAGGCGGGTTCCTCATAGGGATGGGCGGCGTAGAGGGCGTGGATGACGGCCTCTTTTTTGTGCGGGGGCAGCACTATTTCCAGACGGTCTTCCTCGGCTTTTTCCAAGCGGCCGGCCTGGCCCAGGTAGGGATGGGTGTGAGAGGAGCCTTGGAAGGTCCCCTCGCCGCGCAGGGTGAAGGAGCAGGCGGTATACTCGCCGATAATCCCGGCGCCCGCGCGGGCCAAACTGTCGCGGACGATGGCGGTGTGCGTGGGAGGGACGAAGGTGACCAGCTTGAGAGTCGCGGTCTGGGGTTTGGGGAGGCGAGGGATGATGGTGTCGAAGCCCAGATTGTGCGCCCAGCGTTTGGCCATGCCCTCGGGGTGGAGATCCAGATTGGTATGGGCGGCGTAGAGGGCGATCTCGTGTTTGACCAGGGTGCGGGCCAGGCGTTGGACAGGGTCGGTGGCGATCAGCCGCTTCAAGGGCCGGAAAAGCAGGGGATGGTGGACGAAGAGCAGCTGGGTCTGGAGCGCGATGGCTTTTTGCACGACGGCGGTGGTGGCTTCCAAGGCGACCAGGGCGCGCGTGATATCCTGGCCGGGATCGCCGATATGCAGGCCGATGGGGTCGTCGGGTAAAGCCCAGGCGGGCGGGAAGAGGGATTCGATTTGCTGGATGGCCTGTTTGAGTTTCATGGAACGCCTCGTCAGTGGAATGGGTTGAGTATAACGATAAAGCCAGAGGCGAAGAGGATCAAGACAGTGGGTAGTGGGCAGTGGGCGTAGGATGGGGGGGGTGCCTTGGGGACGGCCCTTCAGGCCTCAACGATGTTTGGGAATTCTCATTGTCGCTGATCAGAAGAGTTTGTGAGGTTTGCTGGTATGGGGGAGTGTGGCGTTCGCGTTGAATCCGCTAGCGTGAGCATAAAAACAGTGGGTAGTTTTTGAATATATTATGTGGGGTGAAGATGGGTTGGGGTGGTGTGGGTTTGGATGG
>JAVFAP010000020.1:0-15375 GCA_034002445.1 bacterium
TCGTATACAGATCAGTTTAAACTCTATGTCGGTCCGATCGACGAAGATTACCTGGTCAAAGCCCAGGAAGGATTGGAAGACGTTCGCCAAATCGCCCTTCGCAGCTTCATCGCCCCTATCGACAACTTGATGCTGAAACTGCTGAAAGGTTTCCATTTCCTTGTTCCCAATTATGGGATCGCCATCATTTTATTGACGCTTCTTGTCAAAGTGTTGATGTTTCCTCTGTACCACAAGCAGATGGAATCCATGCGCAAAATGCAAGCGCTGCAACCCCATATCAACGCTCTGAAAGAACAATACAAAGACGATGCTCAAAAACTGCAAAAAGAACAGATGGAACTGTTCAAGAAGCACAAAGTCAATCCTCTAGCCGGTTGCTTGACCATGCTTCCAATGTTACCCATTTTCATCGCCTTATACGCAACCTTCGGCATGTCTGTCGAATTGCGTGGCGAGCCGTTTTTGTGGTGGATCACCGATCTGTCCGCTCCGGATAGCGCTTTCTATCTCCCCATTGGGTCGAGTATTATCACCATCAACATCCTTCCTATCGCCTATGCGATTCTGATGATCTGGAGCACCAGTCTCCAAAAAATGGAAGGGCCCAACGCGACGATGATGAAAGTCTTGCCCCTCATCTTTGTCTTCATCTTCTGGAATATCGCATCCGGCGTCATTTTGTACTTTGTTGTCAACATCTTTATCGATTTAGTACAACGCATTATCACCGAAAAATTATACCCCTCCGAGCCCATTCCGGTCTCGGGACCCAAAAAAGAATAGGCAGGGTTGTGCTTGAACCGCCAGAAAGGGAACAACCCATTCGTAAAATCCAGCTCCATTCCGACAATGCGATGCTTTCTGGCGAATACGGAGGAATACAATTATGAAAGAAATTATTGGATCAGGCAGTACACTTGATGAAGCAACCAACAATGCGTTGGCCATGATGGGCGCCAAACGGGAAGAAGTGGAAATCGAACCCCTTCAAGCCGGTTCCAAAGGTTTTCTTGGCCTGATTGGAAAAAAACCCGCCACGGTCCGCGCCACCTTGCGGGCGGATGATCGCATCCGCACCCTCGTCTTTATCCGCAACATTCTGGCGAAGATGGACATCAAATCCGCCTTGGATGTCAAGGAAGACGGCGACACCATCACCATCGTCCTCGATGAAACCGCTTCCACCCTCATTGGCCACCGCGGTCAAACGCTGGATGCACTCCAGTATCTGATCGCCCGTTACCTCAATGATGAAAAGGACGATTGGCGTAAAGTGGTGGTGGATATCGATAATTACCGCGACCGTCGCGAAGACAACCTTCGCGGTTTGGCGGAACGGCTGGCCAACCAGGCCATCCGCAGCCAGCGCAATATAAAAACCGAACCACTGACCGCTCCGGAACGCCGCATCATCCACATGACCCTGAAAGAAAATTCCGAAGTCACCACCTTCAGCGTGGGCTCTGGCGCGCGGAAACGGGTTGTGATCGCCACCAATTCCGGACGGAACGATTCCAACCGGCGCCGCCCCAGTGGGGATAGCCCCAGTTCCAGCCGGACAGAAAGCCGGGGCGACCGCGGGGAAAGTCGCGGCGACAACCGAGGGGATAGTCGAGGCGGAAACCGCCCACGCCGCAACAGCGATTCCCGAGGGGACAGCCGAAGTAGCGGAGGCCGGCCTCGCCGCTCATCCGGATCCGGAGGCCGCCCCTATAACCGGTAAACGAAGAGACACCCAAAAGAGCGCCGTTTGGCGCTCTTTTTTTACTTGCCGCCTCGGACCATAGGATGATGGATTTATGATCTATTTTTTTAGCCTTGAAATCAGTATAATAGAGGCTAGAAGCCCAAGGCGCCGCTTCGCCCTCCGCATGGAGGGCAGCCATCGTACGGACAGGATGATTTCTGTTCTTTTATCGTGAATTGGACGTTCATCGAATCGGCAGAATGTATGAGTACCAATGAAACCCTAGATATCCTTTCCTCTTTTTCCCCCGATACTGAAAGCGACGACTTTCCGATCCTCGAACTCATTTTGCGTAATTATCTGCAAGAAGAGGATATCCAGCTCATCCGCCGGGCCTACCTGTTTGCGCTCACCGCGCATCAGGGACAAGTGCGGGATAGCGGGGAACCTTACATTACCCACCCCATCGCGGTGGCCGAAATTTTAGCAGAATTGCAGTTGGATGCCGAAACCCTTTCCGCCGCCATCTTGCATGACGTCATCGAGGACACAGATATTACCTACGAACACGTGGAACAAGAATTTGGGCGAAAAGTGGCGGACATGGTTTTGGGCGTAACCAAAGTCGGAAAAATCCAAAGCGGCTACCGTAGCGAGGAAGAAATTGAAAATCTGCGCCGCATGCTGATGGCCACCGCGAAAGATTTGCATGTCATGGTCATAAAAATGGCCGACCGCCTCCACAACATGCGCACCTTGCACCACCTCAACCGCGCCAAGCAAACCCGCATCGCTCAGCAAACCCTCAATATCTATGCCCCCCTTGCTCACCGCCTGGGTTTAGGCAAGATCAGATGGGAAATGGAAGATCTCTGCTTGATGTTCCTCCACCCCGATTCTTACCGGCAGATCAAGAAGAATGTCTCCCTCAAACGCCGCGAACGGGAAGAATATCTTCAGTCCGCTCTCACAGAACTGGAAAGCACTTTATTGAAAAAGGGATTCAAAGTCTTTGTGGAAGGCCGTGCCAAGCACTTTTACAGCATCTTCATGAAGATGATCAAAAGCCAGCGGACGTTTTCGGAAATCTACGATCTTACCGCCCTGCGGGTTATTACCGAGAATGTGGGAGATTGTTACGCAGTCCTGGGTGAAGTGCATACCATGTGGCGGCAGATTCCCGGTCGTTTCAAAGACTATATATCCAATCCCAAAGCCAACAACTACCGTTCCATCCATACCACCGTCCTCGGACCGCAAGGCCGCATGATCGAAATCCAAATTCGCACCCAAGAAATGCACACCATCGCCGAGTACGGCATTGCCGCGCACTGGCGTTATAAACTCCAAGGCAGTTCCCCCCGCATGGGGCGCGACTCCAAATGGCTGGAAGCGTTTTCTCTGGAACTCCCCGATACCCAGGATCCCGAAGATTTCATCAAGGCCATGCGGTCAGAACTATTCTCCGATGAAGTCTACGTCTATACACCCAAGGGCAAACTTGTCAATTTGCCCAAGGACGCCACCCCGCTGGATTTCGCTTACAAAATTCACACCGAACTGGGGCACCGTTGCGGCGGCGCCAAAATCAACAACCGCCTGGTCTCCCTGATCCATCCCCTCAAGACAGGCGACGTGGTTGAAATTGTCTCCAATCCCAATAGCCACCCCACACCCGCCTGGCTAAACATCGTCAAGACGGCCAGCGCTCGCAACAAAATCCGCCGCCATCTTTTGGAATCGCAACACGATGAACTGTTGGAAATCGGCCAAACGAATCTTTCCCGCGAGCTCAAAAAGGCCGGATTCAATCCGTTGGAATTTTATAATTCCCCCAAATCCAAGGAAGTTGCGGAAAATCTGCGTTTGAAGAATTTGGATGAACTCTTTGTCAATATCGGGTTTGGCCGGGTCAATACAAAACAAGTCATCGCCCGCCTCCTCCTCCAAAAAGACCGGGCAACCCCTCCGCCTAGAGACAGCAAGGAATCCGATTCAAGCAAGTCCAGCGGCACCACCGCGGGTACTATCGTCAAATTGGGTGATATCGACGATATCATGTACCGTATCGCCCGATGTTGCAGTCCCCTGCCAGGGGATGACATCGTCGGGTATGTCACCCGGGGCCGGGGAGTCACCATTCACAAAGCCACATGCAGTAACATGAAAATTTTTGCCAAGGACCGCCATCGGGTCATGCCTCTCTTTTGGGAAGGCGATCAGCGATCCCACCTCTCGGTCACAATTCAGATTGTGGCCCGGGATCGGCAAAATCTCCTCGGCGAAGTCTCCCAACTCATTTCCTCCACTGGCACCAATATCAACGGCTGCAAAACCAATACCGCCACCAATATCGCCACCCTGGATTTTACCGTGGAAGTCTCCAGCACCACACATCTCAATACCGTCATGCAACAATTGTTGGGGGTTGAAGGTGTGAAATCGGTTCGCCGTCTCCGAACCCGGGGAAGAAACAAGGAACGGCCCTACGAATCCCATAAAAAAAACCGCAAGGCGAGCCGGATGAATCAAGAAACCGCCAAGCACGGCAAGGGAAAACCCAAGACACAAAGAGGGAAAAATTAGGCGAGGATATCGAGAAGGGTTTTCTGCATCTCATCCGCCGTCCGCACCACGGCGCTATTGGCTTTGGTAATCGTGATTTCTTGACGAAGCCCCACCATCTCACGGGCGATGTCCACATTCGAACTTTCTTGAAATCCGCTGATCACCGTCCCCCTGCCATCCATCCCCGGTTCACCCACCACTGGCATTCCAGAGGCCCCCGTCGGCTGCAGGGCATTTCCCCCCATCCGGGTCAATCCCTCGGGATTGGAAAACGCTGTCAATTGAATCTGCCCCAGGGTGAGAGGTTCACCGTTCAACGAGGCGGTAACCGTGCCATCCCGGCCGACCGCTAGATCTTCCACTCCTTGGGGAACGGTGACGGGGGGCTGCAAGACTTTCCCATCCGTATTGACCATCCGTCCTTGGGAATCAAGGCTGAACTGGCCATCCCGGGTATAGGATACAGTCCCATCGGCATCCGTCAGGGCAAAATACCCCTGACCTTGGATCGCCAAGTCCAAGGGATTCCCGGTTGAAACCAAATTCCCCATTTCTTGATGGATCGAGACACGGTCCGTTCGCGCACCAGAGCCCGATGGCCCCGTGCTGGTATCCACCCGCTGCGCCTTATACCCTGGGGTATTGAGGTTGGCGAGATTATTGGCATGCCCCAGCGCCCGCTCCCGCGAGGCGTTCAAGCCGGTTAACGCCGTTGAAAATAGATCAACCATAAATCACTCCCCACTCAAATCTACGAAGAAGTGTAGCATTCTCCCAGTTCATGTCAACAAAATTTTATACCCGCATTTCACTACGCCAAAACCTTTGTAAGATTGATGGCAAATTGGCGTCCTTCTATGGCATGGAATCGCGATGCATCGTAAAATTCTTCTGACGAACGAATCAACAGAACAGGAAAAAACCTATGAACTCCCGTGAACGCGTCCTCGCCACCCTTCATCACCAACCCACGGACCGGGTCCCCCTGAATCTCTGGAATTTCCGCGCCGATGTTCAAAAGGCCGCCACCGCCCGCCATGGTTCTCTCGACGCGTTCAATGAAAAACTGGGGATCGATCTGTTCATGGCGATCACACCGCCACCCAACCGGCTCAATCCCGATTTTTTGGAAGAACGGATGACGATGGAAGAAAGCGAGATCCGCCCCGAGCACATCCTCGATCCCGACGATCCCGCCATCTATAAAGACGTTGAAGTTCTGATCCAAAAACACCAGGGAGAAAAAGCCATTGCCGCCCATGTCTGGGGGGTGGTGGAAAGTGTCTACGCGTTTATCGGAATCGAGCGGACACTGGTGCTGATGGCGGCGGAGCCGGAAAAAGCCAACGCCCTATTCGCCCGCATGGCAGAATTTTCGCGCCGCGTTGCCGCCAATCTCAGCCGGATGAAGATTGACATTCTGCACCTCTCCGGAGATGTCGGCGCCAATGGCTCCATGCTGTTCAGCCCCGCGATGTGGCGGAACCTGGTCCGGCCTCATGATGAAGCCATCCTCGCCCCCGGCAAAGCGGCTGGACTGCCACTCTCGCTGCACACCTGTGGCTACTTCATGCCAATCATCCCCGATCTGCTGGCGATGGGCTTTCAGCTCATCCACCCCATTCAAGAATCCGCGGGAATGGATCAGACGGAAGTGAAACGCCTCTACGGCGACCGCCTCACCATCCACGGCGGGCTGGATGTGCGCGAATTGCCTCGCCTCAGTGGGGACGAAGTGGAAACCCTGGTGCGGCACAAGATGGAAACCCTCAAACCCGGCGGTGGCTTTGTATTCTGCACGGGCCACACTCTGCAACCTGATACCGATCTCGCGGTGGTTGAGCGGGCGTACGCCGCCGCCCGCCGGTATGGTTCCTATCATGATTGATTGTTATTGTGCCCCAGCCGCCCGTAAGGCCTGGATCATGCCCGGCAGTTTCAGATCGAGCGCATGCTTCAGGGGGGTATTGCCATCGATCGCTTGGGCATTGACATCCGCCCCCTTCTCGATCAGCAATTTCACAATCGTCTCGGCGTCTTCTGGATTCTTGGCGTTCACACACATCAATGCTGTGTAGCCTTGCTGATCCACCAGATTGGGATCCGCGTTCTTCTCCAGCAGTTGTTTCACCAATTCCACCCGGCCGCGCAGGGCGGCTTCCATCAAGGGGGTCCGGCCCGTCCCATCCTGGCTGTTGGGATTGGCACCTTTCTCCAGCAGCAGTTGCGCCGCTTCATCGGATCCCTTGGGCCCCAGGCTGTTCACTAACAGGGGCACCTCATCGGCGTCCTTGGCATTGGGATCGCCACCCTCTTCCAGGTAGAAGATCACCTGGCTAGCGTCGCCATACGCGGCCGCGTCATGCGCGACCGGCTCTTCTTCTTTCGGCGAGCAGGCCAGCAGAACCAAGGCCAACATCACACCCAGCCAGCCCATCCCGGTTTTCAATGCAAACTTTTTCATCCGATCCATCCTGTTTCTATTATCGTTCAAAATCCGATTGACACTGGAGATTATACACGGTTTTGGCTTCCAGCCCTGAGAAACCACAGAAAAGGCATTCTGAAGGATGAATTGTCCATTCCACCCTCCCTGCCAAGCGTAAAAAAGCCCAGCCTGAGCAAGGCTGGGCTTTGGGATTGCGGTACAGCATGCTTATTGGGGCAGATCCATACTCACCTGGGTTACCTTCATGGGGTCCAGGGTATGGAAATCCTTGTACAGAACTTCAATCTTTTCGGGCTCCACCAGTTTTTTGGAATATTCCTCGAAAAGGGCTTTCCCGCGCAAGTAGTGAACCAGCTGTTCAATCTTGGGCTGGGCTTCGGGATCATCCTTGGTCAGCGATTCCTGCTCCGGTTTTTCCGCACAAAGAACCACATAGTACGCTTCGCCATCCTTCACCGGCACCGAGGAGAATTCACCTGGATTCAGTTTGAACAATTCTGAAATCACCTGCCGGGGCAGAAGGGTTGTCGAACCATCGATCATCCCCAAATCGCCTCCCTTGGCGGCAGTTTCACTTTGGGAGACCTCTTTCGCCACATCCGCGAAGGCCTCACCCTTTTGCAGACGCTCGATCGCCTTCTGCGCTTTTTCCATCGTGCTCATCTGCGCTTTGTATTGCTCATACTTGCTGTCCGACTCAGGCGCCTGAATCGGGAAGGTCATTTCATACGCATGCACCAGCTGCGGCTTCATGAAGAATTTGGGATACTGCTCATAGGCGTCCGCAATTTCTTCATCCCGAATCGGGTCCTTGGCTATTTCTTCACTGGCGAACTTTTTCCACCAAGCCGAGGCGGCTTTTTGAATAATGGTTTTTTGGGTTTCATAGATATAGCGAGGAATGGTGTCATATTTGGAATCCCGCGCGATCTTGGCGGCGATCTGATTGAAAATCATCTCCCCGCGTAATCGATTGATAAGCCGCTTTTGTTGGTCATCGGAAGATTCTCCGGTGCGTGGTTGGAAATCCGCGGGAGCGAAATTCCCCAGGGTGATTTTCTCCCCAAAGACCTCCGCGACCACAGTCTGTGGATCGGCCTCGGCTTGCTGCAACAACTCGGGTTTATATACCGTGACCGCCTTTTCCCAGTGCGTGGTGAGAAATTCTTCTTTCCACGCGTTGAATTTTTCGTTATACAGGGTTCGTTCTATCGCGGGTTTCACTTCGTCCACCCCACGGTAGTGTGAGGGGTTGAATTCTTTGAGTTTCAGAATTTCATAGCCGTACTTGGTCTGGATAATCTCACTGACTTCCTCGGCCTTCAATTTCAGCAAGGCGTCCTCGATCGTGGGATTGATCGCGTTGGCGGGATCAACTTCGCGCGGCTTGAAAGGCCCCATAATCCGGCCTTTGTTGGTCGATTCGGAATACAGTTCCGCCACTTCGACAAAATCCGACCCGGCTTTGATCAAAGCCAGCGCGGCCTCGGCGTTCGCCTTGGCTTTGGCGGCAGCCTCTTCCGGCAAATCGATGGTCTGGGTGAAGATGTGCCAAAAGGTAAACTGCGCCGGGACGAAATATTTCTCTTTTTCGGTCTCATAGCGCTTCTGGACTTCTTCGTCACTGATTTTTACTTGGTCACGAAACTGGGTTTTGATCAAAAAGTAACTCAGCCAGGAATCTTCTTCCTTCTTTTTTCCGCGGATATATTCTGGATCTTCCGCCTGGCCCTTTTCGATCGCCATGTCATAGATGAAGTGTTCTAAAAAGACCTGGGCGAGCTGCTCATCCAAAAATTTCCCCCGATCCTCCCCTTCCAAACGGCCCAGATACTGCAACTTTTCTCCCAGGTAGGTTATGAAGTACCCCAGAGTGATCTCTTTGTCCTTATACTTGGCCAAGGGGGTATCGAAGGGAATCGAGGCTTCCCCAGGAGCGGCGTCCTGCGCTCCCGCCAACGGCAGCCAAGCGAAACCAAGCGACAAGACCAGCAAACTTCCGAAAAAAACACGAGCCAATTTCATCATCAATAAAAAACCTCCCACGTTGTCTTTCTACTCATCACGAATCCCCATCCCTAAGGGCATAGGGGGTGAGCCTAGTGTACATGAAATAAACCAGGATCAAAAAGCCCAAGGACAAGGCCTGGAATAATAAATGCACAACGAAGCCGGGCAAAAAACATAACGCCCCCGGTGCGGATTATTTCTCGGACGACCGTTCGCCCACAAAATGGTCGCTCCGGTCCTTGAAAAGGATATTGAACGTGGTCAATGTCCCATAGATTTTGGTGATATATTGTTGCAGATGGACTTTTTCGGCATCGCTCAGGGTTTTGTGCGTGTTGATCTGCTGCTCCAGCACGCGCAAACGGTCCCGCACCATCACGATCTTATGAAAAAACAACTCGATCGGGATGTCCTTCGCTACCATGCTGGGATCGGCGGGCGTCAGCTGCATTGTCCCGCCAATCCACTTGTCCGCCAGTGGGGTATGGCCGACCGGCAAATCTTCCTGGATAATCTCTCGTAAAATGTTCTTCAAAACTTCGCGGGTAATTTCCATGACACCAATGGTCCTTTCATTCCATAATGGACGGCTTGCATGCTTTGCTTGACAAGTCTTCTCATTACCGGGAAGAGACTCCCTCTCCATGCCCGGCTAGAAGTCACACGCCGCATTGTATCATGATTGCCCCCAGGAACGATCCCCCCTTCTGGAACACCCAGCGTAAAAAAAAGCACATGGGCTGGAGTGATGGGTTTTGTTCTGAGCCAAAATGCTGCTATCTATATTGTACAACCAGGGATTTCTTTAATAAAACCGGTTAGGGATAACAACGGCGGAGTGACCGATACAATGACCAAGCATACGTTATCGATTGGAATTATTGGAACAGGGATGATTGGAACCAAGCACATCCGGGATTTTAACTCGGTGCCCGGCAGTAAAGTGACCGCGATCGCCGATCTCGACCCGGAACGGCTGGAAAATCTGGCGGAAGAATACGCGATTCCCGAGACCGCGACGGATTACCGGGAAGTATTGCGCCTGCCGGATCTGGATGCGGTGGTCGTCTGCGTGCCTCCCCACCTGCAAGAACAAATCTGCACCGATGCACTCAAGGCAGGCAAGCATGTCCTGTGTGAAAAACCGATGGCGATGACCGCCCGCTCGGCCCAGCGGATGGTAAAAATCGCCAAAAAATACAAGAAAATCCTGGCCTGCTGCGCCTCTCGGTTCTTGTTCAGCCCCACTGTCATCCGGGCGAAAGAAATGATCGAACGGGGCGAACTGGGTGCCATTTACCACATCAGCATGGTAGGGATTTCCCGCCGCTACCGCCCCTGCCTGGAATACCACACCAACTGCGATTGGGGCTTGGACAAAGCCAAGGCGGGAGGTGGCGTCTTGATGGATTGGGGCATCTACGATCTCGGCATTCTGTATGGTCTGCTCCCCAGCCTGGCGGTCCACACAGTGGAGGGGTTCTGTTTTCAGGGGATCGATCATCCAGCCCGCGAGGGATTGGTCTTCAATGTGGAAGAGCATGGCGGCGCGGCCTTGCGCTGTGCCGATGGACTCGTGGTCTTTTGGGAACGGGCGTGGGCGGCCCACATGACCAGCCGGCCCCGTGTCCGCATTTATGGCTCCAAGGCGGGGTTGTCGTTCGATCCGCTGGCCCTGACCAAGGACATCTTCTTTGAACTGTACGAAGACCGGTCGGGCAAGCCGGTCACGGTCGCCCCCGATATGAACCAGGAAAAATGGGATATCCACAAAAGCGTGGCCTTCGACTTCGTGGAAGCGGTGAAAGGGTTGCATCCCCCCAAGATCGGCGGGGAAGCCATGATCAAGTACCTGCAGATTATCGAAGCCGTCTACCGCTCCAGCGCCAAGAAGAAAGGGGTGCGGGTGTAGCCAGATAGAAAGATATCCGGCTTCCTGGCGAGGGCTCGGAAGCCCACCCGGTCAGAACATCCGGTAATGGGATGGCTCGGGAGGGGAAGAAAGCCAGTAACGCAGCGCCGTTAGAACTTCATCATTCTTGCGCCACCATTGGCGGGAATCCCCAAACCACGCCGGATCAATCAGGCCTGCTTTCAAAACACAAACCAGCAGAACCGCCATGGTAAAGAGGGTTTGAATCCGGGCGGGATGGGCCCAGCCGCAACGCTGGGCCAGCAAACCAGAAGCAAACCACCAGCTGGCGGTGCAGCATAAAAACCAGCCCGGCCACAGGATCGAAAAATTACGGGAGAAAAACACCGCCTGGGTGGACATCATCACAAAAAACGCGGCGCTGGCGAAGAGAACCGGCAGCAAAACTGTACGGATTTGCCGGTATTCTTCCATGCGGAGAAATCCGGCATATGCCAGGTAGCCCATACACAAGCCGGTTGTGATCAAACCCAGCCAACTGGTTTGATCGGCCAGGCATTGCAAATTGATCCACGCCATTTGGAGCCCTGGCTCGAAAGTGTTATAACTGGCATGGCCGACCTTGTAATGCCACACTTCATACAGGACATCCTGCAAAAACAGGGGGAGTTCCTTAAACCAATACGGGCAAAGCAGGGTAAATCCCAAGAGGAGAAACAGCCCCGTCACCCCGCAAAGCAGCACCGCCTTTTCTGGAGTCCAAGCCACGCCAGTACCATGATCGTGCATCGTCATCCACCCATACAGCAACGGGAGGAGAACGAAAATCCCCGCATTGTACTTGCAGGCCGTCCCCATTCCGATCAAAAAAGCGAGGCCCGCGATTCGCAGCAGCCAAGAGAAAATCCCTTTCGGGGCCGGCAAGGCGGAACAAAACACCATCCAGGCGACCGCCAGCAAACACATAAAGCCTGTCAGCGAGTTGACGGAAACATAGATTGAATCCTGAATATTGGCGCTACAGAAAGCGAGCAGTAGCCCCGCGCCAAACGCGGGGAGATACAAGGCTGTCCGCACAGCGATGTAATACAACAAGCCCATCATCAGCGGGATCAACAATAAATGGATGATCCGCACTTGGTAGCGGAAATGATCCCAGGTTTTATCGACATTCTGCGTTTTATATAAACTTAATAACAAGGGATTGGGCTGGGCTTTACGAATCAGGCCCAATGGCGACGCCCCACTGCCCAGGCTCCCCCCCACATCCCGGCTGATGGAAGCCAGAGCCAGCACATCCGCCACGGCGGTAAAATACATCGGACCCGTTGGGTAAACAAAGGAATGAGGATTCAAATCCCCGGTATACAGCATTTGCATGGAACGGCCGATGGTATGGTACTCATCCTCATGGCCTTTGCTGAGAAAGGGAGAACGCAAACCAAACGCCACCACCATTAACAGAAAAAAAAGAAAAGCCCAGCGCGTCTCCAGCCGGGTATTCCCCAGCCACGCTCCGAGTTTCATCCCTGCTTTTCTTATCCAACAGACCGTCATCTCGCGTATGCCATTCCATAAAGAAGCCATAAATTCCTATCCTCGCGTCGAGCGTGGTTTTGCGCTTGGGAAAGGGCACTTGTTCCGGTATCGGCTTGGCAGGCTCATCCCACTCCATTTTTTATCATACCGGATCACCAGAACCAAGACGAGCGCGATACAATCGGTTTGCTTTATCTCTCAATCCGGCGACACCCGCACGCGGCGGCCTTCGATACGCAACCGACCAGCGGCAAAGAGGCGAATCGCCTCGGGGAAAATTTCCCTCTCCACCGCTTGCACTTTTTCGGCGACGGTATCAGGCGTGTCGTCATTCTCCACGGGGATGGCCTTTTGGCAGATAATCGGGCCACTGTCATAGTGCTCATCGACAAAATGCACCGTCGCGCCCGTCACCTTGACCCCGCTGGCGATCACCGCTTCATGGACATGGTGCCCATACATCCCCTTCCCGCAGAATGCGGGAATCAGGGCGGGATGAACATTCATGATCCGGTCATAATATTTCGGATCCGGGCGAAAAATCATCATATACCCGGCCAGAAGAATCAAATCGGGATCCACCGCGCTGACCGCGTTCGCCACCGCCTGGTGAAACACTTCTTTGGAAGCAAAATCCGGCCGACAAATAATCTGAGTTGGGATTCCATGCCGCTCCGCTCGCACCAGGCCATACGCTTCCTTGGTATTGCTGATCACCCGCGCGATCTGGATCGGCAATTTCCCGGCTTCCATTAGCTCGATAAAATTCTGCAGAGTGGTTCCACTACCAGACAACAGAACCAGGGTTTTTAAGGGGGAGGTTTTCAAGATGGTTCCTCTTTCATTAATTCTTCAAGACAGTCCCGCGAACGTTGGGCGCATTCTTTCTCGGTGGTTTGCGGCAGCGGCTCTTCCAAATCGACACCAATCCATCCCTGGTACCCTATCCGCTTTAAGGCCTCAATCAGGGGGGAAAATTGGATCTCCCCTTCACCCAAGGGGCAGCAGAGAGGCCATTCCGGGTCATCGTTTTCCGGGCTGCGGTCTTTGAAGCGGATATGGCGCAGGCATTCCCCGTATGTTTCCAGAATGCGTACCGGCTCGGTAGAGCACTCCGCCAGATGCGCGGTATCCAGGGCCAGAAAGACATCCCGGGTATCCACCAGGTTCAAAATGCGGTCGATCTCCTCTTCGCTCTCAATCCGCTGCCCGGTTTGCGGCAACAGACAGAGACAAACCTCAAAATCCTGACATCGCCGCCCCAGTTCATTCAAGGTATGCGCGGCCGTCCGGAAATCCAAGGGAGTGGATTGCACAACCGCACGGGATTCCCAGGTAACCACCAGGCGATCTCCATGCAACCGCTGTAAAAATTCCGCAAGGGGCAGATGAGCGGCAAGGAGGGCAGCACCGCGGTCGGGGTTGGCAAAATCCCCGCCCCCATCCAGCGCGACCAGGGCCAGGTGGCGCTCATCCAGATGGCGTTGGGCCATCTCGGTGCGGTCTTTGAACTCTTTCATCAAAACCGCCAGCCCTTCCACACCCTGGTACCCGGTTTCGGCCAGCTCATCCAATGCCTGCTCCCAGGGAAGGAGATTCCAAAGACGGGCGTGATGCGCCCAGGACCATCGCGGCATAATGCACCTGTTTTAAAAGAGATCCAGCCCCGCAAGGAACCGGTTGTCGCACATCAGGACCATCCTATTATTCCTGTTTCCCACCCCAGCCTGAAGTTCCCGGAGCAGGATTCTCCCAGAAAACCTCCTTACAGGACAATAAAAAAGCGATAATTCCATTGGAAGAATTATCGCTTTTTTATTGGTTTGTTTGGATACTCGCTGATTTGATTCTCGATCTCGATCCCCACCTCCCCCATCTTTGATCCTGTTAACTTATGGATAAAAAGTATATCAAATGAATTCAAATCAGTCAACAGGAATCTAAAAAAATCACGCTTCGATCACTAGTTGATTCTCCTTGATCGAATCAGGGTCTAAAGCAAGTGAGTTCAAGGACTTTCCACTTTTTTATCGCTTCATTTCCTTGATTGAATAATCCGTCTCCACTAAAATTGTGATTGCGTGATGATCATAATTTACTAAAAACTCGTATAAGTGGTTATGTTACAGCATAAAAGACATGTTCAAATTCTCTCGTTTCTGGCTGAGAATGAGTTTTTAAGTGTGGAAGAAGCGGTCGCGTTGCTGAATGCCAGCCCGTCGACCATTCGGCGGGATTTTAACGCCCTGGCGGATGAAAACCTGGCAATCCGGATGCGGGGCGGGATACGGCGCAGCAGCAGCGGAACCTTCAGCATCAAGCCCTTTGACGTACGCGAGGTCAGCCATGCCAAGGAAAAGGCCGCGCTGGCCCGGCGGGTGGTTTCGTTCTTAAAATCGGGCGATGTTTTTTTTGTAGATGGGGGGACGACCACCTACCAGTTGGCCTCGTGCCTGCCCAATTTTCCCCTGCGCATGGTCACCAATTCCCTACGCCTCGCCATGGAATTGGGCGAAAAACGCATGGGAGAGCCCTCCATGCAAATCTTCATGACTGGCGGCTACCTCTATCCTCAATCCGGCCAACTGACGGGACCGCTGGCCAAAGCCAGCCTGGCCCAATACCACGCCAAATGGGCCTTCATATCCCCCTCCACCATTGACGCGGCCCGGTTGTATTACTCCAACGAAATGGTCATGGAGACTGCGCGCAGCATGGTGGATCACGCCGAGCATGTCGTGGTTCTGGCCGATCACAGCAAAGTGGGCCGCCAGGCTATGTGCCACCTGTGCGAATGGAACCGGGTAAACACCCTCATTACCGATGTGTACCCACCCAACCACGAGATTCTCGCCAAAATCCAGGATGCGGGAGTGGAAGTCATTCAGGTCGAAATTTAAATCCGGCCTCGCCGCGTTTACCCTAGAACCACTCGGCTGATCAAGTACGCCGTATAGGCAAAAAACGCGGCAAGCAACACGCCCCCTTCCCAGCGGTTGATCCGGCCAGGCTTCTGAATAAAACCATAGCCGATGATAAACAGCGAGAGGGTCAGCGCCCCCATCACGGCACAATCCCGATAAAGCACCTCGGGCTCGATCGGGATGGGTGCAATCAAGCCCGCGATTCCCACCACCGCCAAGGTATTGAAAAGATTGGAGCCCAGGATATTCCCCAGCGCGATATCGTGCTCATTCTTCCGCGCGGCGATAATGGAAGACGCCAGTTCGGGCAGCGATGTGCCTA
>JAVFAP010000021.1:0-15374 GCA_034002445.1 bacterium
AGCGCCCGCACCCGGGCGCGGGTGGCTCCGCCATCGCCCAGTGGCCAGCTGAGAATCAACGCTGCCGTGGTGTTCTCCCACCCTTCATCCGTCCGGTGATACGATCCGTTGAACATCATATCCGGCTGCTGCCCCAGACGGGCAACCCGCATGCTGTTTTCCGTCTTCTGAATCCCCAGACGCAGATTCTTTAAACTCAAGTTGTTTTCGGTCACCATCCCCACATACTCCTGCGCGGGCTTGGGTAAGGGCTGGACATCCAACTGGTCAGCCAGATGAATGCTCGTCTCCAAAGGGATCCCCAAAATCTGGTTGAAATACTCCATCCGGCCGCGCAGGTTCCCCTCCAGTTCGATCAATGTCGCCTCGTTATTCATCACATCGATTTCCGCCTGGTTCACCTGCATCTCCGAGGCATTCTCAAACTGGAACTGGGTCTTGATGATAAATTCAATCCGCCGCGCCTGCAACAACCGGTCGCTCTGAATGATCACCTCTTCTTCCAGCTGTTTGATCTGCCAATACTGGCCGATCACCAAATCCTCGATCTCTTTCCCCGTCTGAAAGAGACTGTAGTCGGATTGAATCGCGCTCAGTTTGGCGTTCTCGATCCGCTGCTGGATCTCCAGCCGGGGCCGGGAATTCAGATAGTAATTGTAACTGACATCGATCGAATAGCGGTCTTCATAGTTATACCCCGCCGGATTCGCCACCGACGAATCGAACGCCCCGTCCGAGTCGTGCTGATACTCCAACCCGGGCTGAATGGTAATGGAGGAAGCATCCTTGAATGTCCGCTGGTATGTCGGCCCCATGGAAAACAACTCAGAATTCTCATAATGAATGATGTTCTCTTTAATCAGCCCCTTCTCTGGGTCCAGCCGAAACTGCCCCCCCTTGAGCCGTTGCAGCGTCTCGCGCAATTGGCCATTGATCGAATACTGATTCCGGTAACTGCTCTCCGTCAGATCCAGATTCGCCAGGCTTTGCTCCACCCCCAACCCAGCCCGCAGCAGGTCGGGGTTCTTTTCCATGGCAATCGCGATCGCTTCCTTCAACGTCAGCGTCCTTTCCCCATGCGTGGGGCGAAATGGCTCTTCTCCTAATAAGGTGGTAAACCCGGTGATATCATCGATGGTCTCCACTGCCATCAGGCTGCCATTGTGCATCATCTGCACCGGCTCATCGATCTGAGCCTGGCTGGGTAAGATCCACGGTCCTAAACTGATCCATGTCATCGCGAGAATTGCGAACTGTTTCACTGTATTGCCTCCTGCTCTTCCTTCTTCAGGCTGATGCCTCGTGTAAAGTACAGATATGCGTCTTCCAAGGTCGGCGCCACCGACTGCGCCTCGGAATGGGGCGCGCTTTCCGATACAATCCGCATGCGGATGTGGTCTTCCGTTTGCATCTGGGCGGCAACCAGGCAGGTTTGGCGGTAATGCCGCCAGGCCTCCCCGTCCTCGACACCCAGTTCCCACACCTTGCCCGCGGCTTGGGCCACCAGCTGCTCCGGCGTGCCAGCGGTAATAATTCTGCCTTCATTCATCAACGCCACTTGCTTGCAACTATGCGCCACGTCTTCGACGATGTGGGTGGATAAAATCACCACCCGGTCCCGGCTTAGCTGCGCCAGCAAATTGCGGAACCGCACCCGCTCCATCGGGTCCAGCCCCACCGTGGGCTCATCGATTATCAACACCTTCGGCGGCTGCACAAAAATCTGCGCCAGACCAATGCGCCGCATCATCCCCCCCGAGAACTGGCTGACCGGGGTATGAATTTCCTGGCTCAGGTTCACCATCTCCAAGGCGCGATGGATCGCGGCATGACGCTCGCTTCGGTTTTTCATCCCCTTGAGCAAGGCGAAATAATCCAGATACTGCCAGGCGGTCATGTGTGAATACACCCCGAAATTCTGGGGCAAGTAGCCAATCAACTGTTGCGCCTTGCGGCTTTCAGTCTTCATGTCATACCCGCATATAGATAAATACCCCCGCGAGGGCTGATCGATCCCAGCCAGCAGCCGCAGCAGTGTCGTCTTCCCCGCACCGTTGGGCCCCAACAAGCCAAAGAGCCCCTGCCCGATCTCGATCGAAATCATATCCAGCGCCTTCTTCCGCGCTCGGGTGACAGGCACCCGCTCCATGCTCACCGCCTGCGGCACAAAGCCCAGTACCGGCCCGCGTTGCGTTCGCCGCCAGCCTTGCATCAGCAGGGCCGAAAACCGGTCCAGCCGTGGCACCGGATAAATCCGGGTCAGGTGATCGATCTGGATCCGCAACGGCTCTTCCCGCGGCGGCCGGACCCGGTAGGCCGTCAATTCCTCCCGCAAACACCGACGCTTTTTACGGCTCCAAAAGACAAAGAGCCAACGCCAACTGCCCACCCACACCGTCACCCGTTTAAACAACGTGGTAATATCTTCCACGATAAAATAGAAACCCGGGACAATCAGCAGCGTCAAAATGGTGGAACTCGAGAGCCCCCCGATCACCGTCACCGCGAACGGTACCCACTGGTCATCCCCGCGCCACTTGATCGCCATCGGGATCAGCCCCAGCACCGTCGTCAGCACCGTCATAAAAATGGGCCGCAGCCGGGTATAACCCGACACCATCACCGCCCGCTCCCGGGGATAGTTCTTCTCCCGGCGTAAATACCCCGAAAAGTGGATTAGCAAAATGGAACTGTTGGGCAGCATCCCGATGAGGAACACACACCCCATGACCGCCAAGGCATCGAATTGGGTATCGGTCAGGATCAGCGCCCACACGATCCCCATGATCGCCAGCGGAATCGCGAACATGATAATGAGCGGCTCGCTGAACGACTCAAATAACGCGGCGATACTCATATACACCAAAATCACCGCCAAGATCACCATCACCTTGAAAGCTTCCATCTCCTCACTGACCTGCTCACTCTTCCCCCCCATGGACAGGCGGTAGCCTGCCGGGGTGGGATAGGTTTCGATCAGTTTCTTGATATTCTCTTCCACTTCGGTAAACTTCGCCGTCGGGGCGGTGTCGAACATGATTTTCGAGATCCGCTCCCGGTTCTCCCGCTGCACCGACCCCATCCCCCGCGACACGTCGAACGTCCCCAATTCATCCAAGGACACCGTACTGTTCAACAGGGGGGAAAACACCGGGACTTGCTTCAACTCCTCAAACGAAATCCCCTGCACATCGTCCTGGTTCTTGTTTTCGTTGAATTGCTCTGGATTTTCAAACAGGGCAAACATGATGGCGATTTCACTATCACCCTTTTTCATCTGGATCGTCGAGTAATCACTGCGCCGCTGCGCCCCTTGGATGGATCGGGCTACCTGATTCGCGTCAATCTGCAAGTACGAGGCCGTGTCCCGGTCCAACTTGAACACCACCTCGAAGGCTCCCCGCTCCGTCTGGATTTCCGCGTCGCGCACATCCGGTATCTGCTGCTTCAGATACTCGCTGAAACTTTCTCCAATCGTGTACAGTTGCTCATACTCCGGCCCCCGGATTTCGATCGAACCCCGCTGCCCCGTATCCATCACCGGCGGCTGACTCTCCCCCCGTGTCCGGGACCAGTTGAACGAGAGTTCCCCCTCCGGAAACGTCTCCATCCACGTCCGCAATTCTTCCTTGATCGTCGGCGACTCGCGCTCCCGCTCTGAAATCTTCACCAGATCGATACGGAACCGGGCAAAATCATCCGAAACCCACGTATTGATATGATCCGCCTCGGGAATCTTCTCATTCAGCACATCCTCGATCCGGGTCACCGCTTGCAGCGTGTAATCCTGCTTGGTCCCGTTGGGCATGAACAAATAAAGATCAAAACTGTTCACATCCGTCGGCTCTTTCAGCACGTCACGGTCTATCTCGCTGACGGTGTAGTAGTATGTATAGAGAATCAACAGAATGATCCCCAGCAGAAAGCGAATCCGATGCCGCAGGCAACTTTTCAAAACCGTCCCGTAACGGCGGCGTAACGTCGCCATCCGGGGATGTGGAACATAAGCGAACCACCCCTTGAGGCGAGCCACAACGGGATGCGGTTGCGCCAGCACCGCGTTCGCTTCTTCCTTGGTCAAGCCTTCTGCCATCAGGCCTTGCAACCGCAACTTGCGCCCCTCGTCCGCGAAATAAAACACCCGCGAGGTCGCCATCGGCACCAGGGTCAATGCCACCAGCATGGATATCGCCATGGGGAACACAATCGCCAGCGCCCCCTCGGTGAAGACCATGCGAATCTGTCCCTCGATAAACACAATCGGCAAGAAGACCAGCACATTCGTCAACGTGAGGGCGAAGACCGCCATCCCCACTTCCCGGCTCCCGATGATCGCCGCTTGGTACGCGTCCTTCCCCCGCTCATGGTGACGGAAAATATTCTCCAGTACTACAATAGAACTATCGATCAGACATCCCACCCCAATCACCAGCCCGATCAACGAAATGATATTGATCGTCATATCCGCGAAATACATGCAGTTAAACGTCGCCACGATACAAATGGGGATGACAATACATACCACCAGCGATATCCGCACATTGCGGATAAAGAGATACAGCACCAGCATGGAGAGCACAATCCCCATCAGGCCTAGTTTAGACAGCTGCACCAAGATATCCGAGATTTCCGTCGCCTGCTCCCACACCACCCCCAATTCATACCCTTCTTCCATGGTTTCATTGATCGCGTCGATTACTTCCTTGGTACGGAGAGAAAGCTCGATCGGATTTTCCAACGCTTCCTTCTTCAGACTGATCCGTAACGCCGGCTTGCCATCCATCCGGCCCATCCAACGCCTGCTTCGAAACAGCTCTTCCACCTCTCCCAGGTGGCGCACCGCGATATTCCCCTCCTGCCGCACCACCACATCGGATATTTCATTGGGATTGCTGAACTGGCCATCCAGGCGCACGAAATACTTGTTCGGCCCCTCATCGATGTCCCCCAAAAAAACCGGCTCGCTGGCAAACACACCCACCCGGTTCATCACCTGCCAAAAGGGAACCCCAAATTCGCGCAACCGATCCTGAAACACCGTCACATCGACGGTCCGCTCCCGCCCGCCCCAGATTTCCGCCTCGGCCACCCCGTTGATATCCTGCAACTTCTGCCGGATCCGCTCCGAATCGATCCGCTCGATAAACAAATCATCCCGTGGCCCCTTCAATACCAGGTCCATGAAATCCTTGTTCACCCAGGCTGTATCGAAAGCAAAGGCGGTCAACTCGATCGCGTTGCGTTCAAATCCCTGCTTGAACCGGTTCAGGCGGTCTTGCAGATCGACAATCTTGTACTTGACATTGGTCCCAAACTCAAACTCAATCGGGAAAAAATGAAAATGGTATCGGCCGAAATAACTGATGTTCTTGACATTGGGAAGCTGCGCAATCTCCCCCTCGATCGGCTGGATCACCTTGCGCTCGACTTCATCCTGGCTCATTTCCTCCCGCACAATACAGCGCACCGCGCCATAGGGAGGGCTGATATCCGGCAAAATCTGCATGGGCAGCCGGACGAGCGAAACCAGCCCCAGCAGCACCATCGCCGCAAAAAACATGATTGTTGTTATGGGTCGTCGAACCGCGATTTCCGATAGTTTCATTTCTCTCAACCTGCTCTGTTCACCAATTGTCGGGCACGGGCCTGCTCATCAAGCGAAACACGATCACGCCTCACCGCTCATCACCCCGAATCTGGACTTTCTGGAAAGAATGCGACCGCTTCTTCTGGTTCTCGTCCAAGTAAGGTTCCTGCACCACCCAATTCTGGGGATCGATCATCGCCCCGATCGGCCGGTCTGGCACCCGCAATTGCAGCGTCGCTTCCGCCCCGCCATCGATCCACAAACTGCGGATCACATCATCCCGCTCTGTCTCGATATAAATCGGCACATGGAAACGGCCGGTTCCATGATTTTTCACATGCGCGATCACATCGTAATCAATCCCCATGGTCTCCCGGTTCTCGATCGCGCGGGCTTCGGCAAACAGAATCTGGTACGAAGGCAAAGCCGTGCCTTCCACCCATTGCTCCCGGAACCAAGCAAGATCCTCTCCATAAAAGCCCTCCGTCAACTCCCAAAACGCATCGATCGAAAAATCTTCAAACCGGTGCTCTTTAAAGATCTCCCGCATCAGGTTCCACCAGTTTTCTTCCCCCAGCAAGTGATGAATCATACGGAAAAGGCCTTCTCCACGCACCCGCTCCAACGCCGGGTATGTCCCCTGGCGGTGCAGCGCGTACAGCGAATCCCGCCGCGCCACCGAAAGCGGAAGATCCCCCGCTGTCCCCACGTCAAAATTCAAAATCCGGCGTTGCCACCATAGGTTCTTCTCCAGCAGTTTGGAAGCATACCCGGAAAGATGATCCCGTAGCCAAAACGCGTACTCGCCCACGGGATGCAAACTGTGGTCGAAATACACACTGATCAGTTTGCGGTAAAACTGCTGGTGCAAACGGTTCAGCACCTCTGGAAGCTGCTGATAAAACGGAATCACCCGGGGATTGTGATCCAGCCGCTCCAGCAGCCAGATCTTTTCATGCAAATACGAGATATCGTTCTCCGATAGCGAGATCACCCCCGGCATGGTCACCTGAACCTGCGCCCGATCGATGACTTGCATTTCCTCTTTCCGACTCAGCCAACCCCGCGACGCTCCCGGTTCGGGAATATACCCGTAAGGCGTTTCGATAATCGTCAATTGGGGGAAAGGCAGCCGACCCAAGCGTTCCCGCACATACCCTTCTTGTTCTTCCATCTCTTCCAAAAAAATGGCCGCCTGATAGGCATGGCCCGGAAAATGATAAAAGCGGATAAAGTAGCCCTGACGGTTCTCTTCGATCAGTTGATACGACCCCCAGGCCAACTCCAGCCCGTCCACCGGGTAAAACGTCTTCCACCCCGCCACCCGGCTGTCCTCACTCGCCGTGGATACCCCAGCGAAGATTCCCTGCTGCCCGGGCAGCCGGTGCAACTTGATCTCCGCCTCGAACAAATCGCTTTCTTTCCTTACCCATTGCCCCTTCTGGCTGGTCCGCACTTTCTGCCAGACCAGGGGATACCACAGGGTGTTGAGACGGGAATATTGGGTGGAATATTCAGAGGGCCGGCCATGATAGACAAAACGCAGCGTCACCGTTTGCTCCGCGGGAAGAACCTCAGGAAACCGGGCGATAATCCCCTCCAGAGTCTGCTCAAACGCCACCACCTGCCCGTCACATTCAATCCCATCGATGCGAAAACGGGGATCGATCTCAAACCCCATCTCCCCTACCGCCTCGCGGATCTTCAAGGTCAGCTGGGCGGTCAAATCCAGACGAGACGCATCCGCCAGCGGCTTCACCTCGATGGCGTAATGCAGCGTATCCGCGATCCCGTCCCGCAAGGCGGCGGCCGCGGCGCTTTCCGTAAAGCGTTCCTCTAATTTGGGCGGCTTTTGATCTTCCATCTTCTCCAGCGCCCACACCAGTCCCAAGGCGCTGCACAAAACCGCCCCAATCAAGACAGTATAAAATCCCTTGCCCAAATGGGGGTCAAAACGTAAATCCGTCAGCCAACGTGCCAGGGTGGCAAACCCAAACAGGGAGACCCCCCGCCCCTCCCGGCGCTGCACAATATGCCGCTGTAAATGCTGACGGCGCAGATAAAGCGGCGCCAGTAGCAGAATCAAAACACTCAGCAACCCATGGATAAGCCACGGAAACACATAGGTCCCCAACGCGAAGCGCGCACCCAACGTGGGTGAGGCGTTCTCTAACTGCACCAGCACGGCCGGAAAATCGACCATCAAACCCCACGCCCGACCCACCAGCCATAGCCCCGTCGCCAACACCGCTCCTAGCAGAATGGTGGCAAAATCGTGTTTGAAATACGTGCGCAATGTGATCGCCAGCGCCGTCAGGGGCAAAAGCAACGGCAAAATCAATAAGACAAACGCCATCACAAAGGGCTGCCAGACCACCACCCCCGCTCCATACAGCGATTGCCACAAGCCCAGCGAAAAACACCCGATCGCCGCCAACGGCACCACGCTGATCAAAACCCCCAAAAACCGCCCCGCCATCAGTTCCATCGGGCCCACTGGCAGCGGAAACAGAATTTTATCCATCTGCGTCTTGCGCAGCCGGCCACAGATATCCACCGCCAGCGCGAAGGTCCCCAATCCCAGAATGGCCGCCATCAGCCAAAAACTGGGATGCTGAAACGAATACCCGCTATGCAAAAAATAACCCCGGCTGCTGTAGAGCAAATAATCCCGGCTGGCAAACAGCGAAATCCCCGCCACCAAACCTAGCAACAACCAAAACCGCCAGCCCCGGCTGCTCATTTTGGCTTCGTATTTGGCGATTTGCAGTGTCTTTATCATGGTGATACTTTCTAGGGGGTGTTTTCAATCTCTCGTAATGGGGACCGGTTCTTAGCCTTCCACCTCAGGCAGAGCCGCACGGCGCGCGCCCAACCGAAAAACAAACGTTAAAATGCGAACCACCAGCGCTTTGGCATCCTCAAAAATGCTGTACACCACCGGAATGATGACCAGGGTCAAGATCGTGGAAGATAACAGCCCCCCAATCACCGCCACCGCCATGGGAGCGCGGATTTCCGCCCCTTCCCCAAAGCCCAGCGCCAGCGGCAGCAAGGCCAGCACCGTGGTCAGCGTGGTCATTAAAATGGGCCGCAACCGGCGGCAACCGGCCCGGACAATTGCCTCGTACATCTCCGCCCCTTCTTCCCGCCGCAGAAAATTGACGTAATCCACCAGCACGATGGCGTTATTGACGACAATCCCCGCCAGCATGATGATCCCGATATACCCCATCAGGTTCAGGGTCTGCCCCGTCAGCGCGAAAGCCCAGATCACCCCCACCGCCGCCAGCGGCATGGAAAACATGATGACAAAGGGGTGCAGCAACGACTCGAACAGCGAAGCCATCACCATATAGACCAAAATCAGCGCCAAAATCAACGCGAATAACAGCCGGTCAAACGACTCCTTCCGCCGCTCTTCTTCCCCCCCAAACCGGATGGAATACCCAGAAGGCAGCTGCATGGGGCCTATCGATTCTTTCACCGAAGCCACCGCTTCACTCAGTTTGCTGCCTTCACCCACATCCGCCAATACTCGCGCGATCCGCTCCTGCTCCCGGTGCAGGATCTCCCGGGGCCCCGGCTCGACCTTATACTCCACCAGATTCTTCAACGTAACCGCCCGGTCTCCCCCCACCGGGATCACCGAGTTCATCAACTCGGGCAGGTTCATCCGACCATCCCCCAGCTGCACCCGGATCGCCTTGGTTTGATCCAAATCCTGCATGCTGGTCGCCACCGTGCCACGCAACTGGCCCCGTACCAGGCTGATCAACTGCTGCTGATCCAGCCCCATCTCCGCCATCAGCGTGCGGTCGGGGACCAGATGCACCTCCGGATTGCCATCCAGGATCGTGGTACGGCCATTGGTCACTTCCGGCAGCAGATCCATCCGCCGCTTGACTTCCCCCGCCAGCGACGCCAATGTTTCCAAACTGCGCCCACGAATCTCCACCACCAGCGCCGCTTTCTCACCGCCGATCATCGACGAAAGCGAGGTCTGTGACATCAGATAATTCACTTCCAGCCCCTCGATCCGCGAACAGCGGGGGTCCAAAAACTCTATCACCGCCGGCACATTCAACGTTTTTAAATCGGTCAGCGTGACCACAATCTCGGCGGTATGCGTTCCCTCAGGCTCTTCATCCACTCCCCCGACATCATCCGGCTTGGCTCCTGCCCGGGCATAGACATTCTTCACGCCATACCCCAGGTCGTTCATCAGCCAGCCTTCAACATTTCTCACCACCGTCTCTGTCGTTTCAATTCGCGATCCCGGCGGCATCCGCAGTTTAATGATAAACTGTGTCTCCGCCGCCTGCGGAATAAACTCCTGCTTGATCCCCTTCAAGATCGGCACACTACTCACACAGATCAGAATAACCACGATGGATGTCACCGAGCGGTACTGCAGCGTCATCCGCAGAAACCAGGCATACCAGCCTTCTTTATCCGACGTTTCCGCCGGGACCGCCCGCAAGAACTTGGAACACAGCGCGGGAATCATCACCAGCGCCACCACCAGCGAGGTCATCAGCGAAAACACCACCGTCAGCGCCTGCTCTTTAAACAACTGAGCCGTGACCCCCCCCATGTACGCGATCGGGATAAAAACGACCACCGTCGTCAATGTGGAAGCGGCAATCGCCGACGCCACTTCTCCCGCCCCCCGCACCGAGGCGCCATACGAGTTGTCCCCTATCTGCCGCCGCCGGAAAATATTCTCGATGACCACAATGGCGTTATCCACCAGCATCCCCGCCCCCAACGCCAACCCGCCCAGGGTCATGATATTGAGGGAGAGGTCCATGAAATACATCAGGTTGAATGTCGCCAGAATCGAAACCGGGATGGAAAGCGATACAATCAGGGTGGTGCGCACATTGCGTAAGAAAACCAACAGAATCAACGCCGCCAGGGCGATCCCCTGCATCGCGGTGGACTTCACTTCCTCGATCGAGCGGGTGATAAACAGCGATTGGTCGTAGGCGATCTCGATCCCTGTATCCTTGGGCAAATACTCCAACCCCTCCGCTTTGGGGGCTCCACCCTGCCCCATGGGAGAGGAGCCTCCCTCTTTGACCCGGGCATCTCCACCGCCGGCATTACTCGCGAAAAACGAGGGCGTTTCTTCCACCTTGCCCAGGAACTTCCGCACCGAGCGCACGACCTCGACCGTATTGCTGCCCGCTTCTTTATACAGAGAAAGACCAATCCCCGCCTTGCCGTTCATCCGAACCAGATTGATCGGCTCTTCCACATCCCATTTCACCGTGCCCAGGTCGGTAATATAAATCGGCACGCCGTTGGCATATCCAACCACCGTCTGCGCCACCTGTTCCACCGTCTTGATTTCTCCCACTGCCCGGATCATGTAACGGCGGTTTCCTTCTTCGATCCATCCGCCCGACGCACTCACATTCGCCTGATCCAGCGCCGTAGCGACCTGGTTGATGGTCAGCCCATAAAAATGCAGCAATTCCGCGTTCAGCATGCAATGCACTTCCGGGATCAGGCCGCCGGTCACCACCGCGCGGGCGACACCCTCGATCCGCTCCAGCGCCGGCCCAATCGTCCGCTCCGCCAGATAGCGCATTTCTTCCAAACTGCGATCCCCAGTAAGCGCCAGGGTCAGAATCGGCAGGGCGTTGGGATCGTAGCGGTATGTTTCGATGGATTCAATTTCATTGATTTCCGCCCCTTGCACGCTCTTTTTCACTTCCAGCATGGCAAAATCCATATCCGCGCCCCAGTGAAAATCAATGACAATCGCCCCCGAGTCCGCCCGCGAAACGCTGGAAACTTTATCGACCCCCTTGATGGTCGCCAATCGCCCTTCCAGCGGTTCGATCACGATCCGCTCGATTTCTTGCGGCGCCAAGCCCGGTGCGCTGGCCACCACCGTCACCCGTGGCGTGCGCAGATCGGGAAAAAGGTTGGTCGGAAGTTTGGTGAGCGAGATCCACCCCAGCATGATGATCCCAATGAAAAACATGCTGACCGTCACGGGATAGCGCACGGCAAACGCCGCCGCCCCCATGCCCCGGATATGAACCGCGTCCGTCGATTCGGAAGCATCGGAATGGGTTGGATTGGAACGATTGGGTTCTGTATTCATGACCGGTCTCATTTCACAAATATTACAATTTCAATACAATGAACGTCTTCAAACGTTCATTCCGCGTTGCTTGCCAAGGATAACCAACCTTTGTTCCACACAAAGACAGATCCAGTTGGAGAATTTTCTTAAAGATTTACACTGTGCCCACTATCCTGTTCCCTCGCTCCCCAACCACGCACCCGCCCCGCCTGCCCGCATCCCCGTAGGGCGGGCTCAAAACGAGCGAAGCGAGTGTAGCTCACCAGCCCAACACTCCCGCCCACGCCATGCCTCGCCCATTTACGGCCCTCTGGGGCTACGCGCCTATCGGCGCTTTGCGCCCACCCTTCGATCTTCTCTCTAAACTTTTCATCAAGCCATAGAGAAGCCGGGCAACCTCATCGAGTTGGGCCAGCAGGGCATTTGTTTCTTTGGCTCCAATGGAATCCAATCGTTCGGCAAGGATCAGCTGCGTTTCCACTTCCGCTCTGGAGCCTTGGGCAATGGAAAGAAATTTAAAAAAATCCTTTTTTTTTTTGCAAAAACCCCATGCCAACCAATACTGCCCACGATCCACTCCCCACTGCTTTTTACGTAAACCACTCCGCCGTCCGCCGCAACCGCCGGAACAGATAATCGAGCAAAAATCCCACCAGAACCGCGACAAAAATACGGTTGGCCCAATAGGAAATGGTCGGGGGGGTCTTGGGGCCGAAACTTTGCCCGATACTCTGACGGAACACCTCTTCCGGTAAGGGTAGGGGGTTGTAGAACAATTCGATCGGCCCCAGTTGCCGCAACCAAAAATAATGGATGCCCAGGATAAGAAGGGTAACCAAACCTGTCGCGATCCCCTGTCGGCAGAACGTCGAAACCAGTACCGTAATCACCCCCACCGCAAAGGCGGTGGTGACAAGCAACAAAAGCATGGGGAACCCATACTGTTCATCATACGCCATGAACTGGCTGAACGCGGTAATGGTCAACAGCGATAAAAGAAAGGTCCACAAGGTGAGGGTGAGCAGCTGCAACACAACCATCTTATTGCGGTTGATGGGCTGACTCCATAAAATTTCCAGCGTTTCCTCTTCCCGCTCCTTGGGGATGAGGTTCATGGCGAAGAGCACCATCACCACACTGAAAAACAGATACGATTGATCCAGCATCGTGCGCTGATCGCGCACCAGATCCTGCGCGACGATCGTGCCAAAAAAAACCGCCGCGCCCACCAGCGCCAGCAGCAGTTCCGCCCGCAAAAACCTCCGCGAGGTATACCAAAACAGGCGATGCCAGTAGGCTGTCTCCTGCACGCACCAGACCACCCCTTGCCCCACCATACGCAGAAAGCGCGGAATGGATGCGCCGCGTCCCGCGCCCCCTTGCCGCCTTGGCGTGTTGGGCAAGGCGGGCAGCGGCTCCGCCTCGGTGGCTTTCCATTCGGGGGATCCGTTCATGCGGCCGCTCCTTCTTTCTGTAAAAATCGGACATACGCGTCTTCCAGATTCGGCCGTACCCGGACTGCGTCCGGCCGGGGTGGCGTGGGGGCGACAATCCGAAAACAAACGCCCTGCGGATCTTCGCGCACCGAGACCAGACCGGCTTGATTTCGAAACAGTTCGACCTCTTCCGGTTCACCATAAAATTCCCACGTCTCCCCCTTGGCCGCGCTGACGAACGCGGTGGGCGTGCCATCGAAACAAATCCGCCCATGCAGCAGCAGCGCCATGCGGGAACAGGTCTCTTCAATATCTTTCACAATGTGGGTGGAGAGTATGACAATGCGTTCTTGCCCCAACTCAAATAACAGATTGCGGACATTGACCCGTTCCTCCGGATCCAGCCCGGCGGTCGGCTCATCCACTATAATCAGCGATGGATTTCCCAGCATCGCCTGCGCGATCCCCACCCGCCGCAGCATCCCGCCCGAAAACGTCTTCAGCCGCTTGTTTTGCACGTGGGTTAACCGCACTTTTTCAATCAAATCCTGCACCATCCCCCGCTTCTCCCGCCCCCGCAACCCTCGCAGCACTCCGAGATACTCTAAAAATTCTCGCGCGGTGAGTTCGGGAAAAAATCCAAAAAACTGGGGCAGATAGCCCAGGCGGCGGCGAATCGCCATCGGGTCGCGGCGGCTGTCGACCCCATCCACCACCAACTGCCCGCTGGTGGGTTCCAAAAGCAAGGTCAAGATCTCCATCAAGGTAGTCTTGCCCGCGCCATTGGGGCCCAAAAGGCCAAACAGGCCCGTTTGCAAGGTAAAGGTCACATCCGAAAGCGCTTCCTTGCCATCAGGGTACACCTTGCGTATATGCGAACAAACGACATCCATCATTCTTTCCACCCCAACCTGTCCATCCCAGCAAGATCATTCTTCCGGCAACTGGATTCCGTTACTTAAATCCTTACGGTAACTGGCGTTCACATCCACCTTATCGGACAGGGTTTCATACCCCAGCACCACCAGCAGATCGCCTTCTTTCAAGCCGCTGATCACTTCCACCCGCTCCCGGTTTTGGATCCCCAATTCAATCTCACACTCTCGAGCGATCAGATCGGGCTGCGGGGCCGGAGCGGCTTCCTCAGCCTCTGCCTCCAGCACGTCTTCCTCCGGCTCTTCCCCTGTGGAATCAACCTGGGGGGCGCCTGTCATCGCGATCTGCGGATTCGGACCGGATTGCGCATCCGGAACTTGGATTTCCCCGGTGGCGTTTTCGACCGCGTCCATGGGCTTTTCTTCTACCACAAAGACGACGTTTTTATTGTTACGCAGCAAAACCAGGTCGCGCGGAATGCTGACCGCGTCCAATTTCTCCTTGGTGATAATCCGTGCCTTGGCGAACATCCCCGGCCGCAATTCATGCTCGGGATTCTCCACCAGCACGTTCACGGTATAAGTGCGGGTATTGGCGTTGAGCGAGGTCGAAATCTCCGCCACTGTCCCGCGGTACGCCCGCCCCGACTTGGAATACACATCGATCTCCACGTCTTGACCCACATTGATATCAATGAGGTCCTTGGCGGGAACATCCAGCGCCACATACACAGTGTCGATATTGGCCAGACGGCATAGAATGGTCGAGGCGCCAACCGTTTGCCCGTTCATCAAGGTCAAGTCCACCTCACCACCCTTCCCCGCCGCGCTGCTGACCGTGTTTCCTCCGGGCGGTAACAGCACCCCGTTAAAGGGCAAAACAATCTCCACCTTTTCGGTCTCTTGCTTCTGTTTCTTCAACGCCATCAGATGCGCTTCGATATTGCTCAATGTCTCTTGATATTGATTCTCTCGCTGAATCCGCTGCAAGACCGAAAGGTCAAAATCCGCCTTGGAAATCGCGCCTCGCTTGTACATCGCTTCCTTGAACTGCTCTTCCTTGATGGCCTGCTCCAGCTGGGCGCTCGCTGGCCGCACCTTGGCGCGCGCGATCTCCAAATTCAACTCCGCGTCGTTAATGTTCAGCTGCAACTCGCGGTCATCCATATTCGCCAGCACGGTTCCCTTCTTGACTTCATCCCCCTCTTTCCAGCGCTGCGAAAAGTAAATCCGGCCATTCATCTCCGGCTTGATCTCAATCTCCTTCACCGGCGTGACCGTTCCCACCGCCTGCAAATAGGCATACATCCGGCCTCGCTTGATCTCCTCGATGGTTACAGGAATCTTGAACGTGGGCTTTTCTGGTTTCTTGA
>JAVFAP010000022.1:0-15135 GCA_034002445.1 bacterium
AAGGTGCGCCAGGATGACAGGGGGGTGACGATCGACAGGGGATCAAGGTCTACGTCACTTTGGCGCGGAAAAGGCTGGGGATGAATCTGAAATAACAAAATCCAACACGAGGGGCCGTGCGAACGGCCCCTCAGGATTGGCATTTGTTTCTTCCATGGGGTACTTAAAACCCTACCAAAAAGGGCTGGATGGCTTCGGCCCAGATGGCATAGCCTTTTTTATTGAGGTGGAGTTGATCCTCCATGAAATAGATGGGATCGGGTTTGCCCTCGCTGTCCAGGAGCGGGGTATCGGCGTCGAAGAAATCCAAAAAGTCGATCGTATCACAATAATTTTTGATTAACTGGTTGGTTGCGCGCATGGCTTCATGCACACCCCAGCGGTTGAGCGAGGTCTTGATGCTGACATAGACGATTTTGGTATCCGGCAGGCTCTGATGGACTCGGCCTGCAAACAACCGAAAATGATCCAACACCTGCTGTGGGGTTAGGCCATAGGCAATATCATTATCCCCGGCATACAAAAAGATCAACCTGGGGCGGTAGGGGATCACAATTTGATCCATGTGGTACACGCTGTCCAGCAGGTGCGAGCCGCCAAATCCGCGGTTAATGTAAGGCTTGTCAGGAAAAGATGTTTTAAGATCCCATAAGCGAATGCTCGAACTCCCTACGAACAGCACGGAATGCGTGGGTGGCATCGCTTGTTGATCCTGCTCCTGGAACTGCTGCATATCCTTCTGCCAACGCTGCGGATCAGGGGGATCCTTCGCGAAGACCGGCGGGATCACACACAGGGTGAACAAGATGATCCCTTTTCCGACCATCCAGAAAAATTGGTGTGGTTTCATCACAACCTCCTGTTGAATTGATTTTGTCATGGCATTCCCGTGGTTTCTGCCCACGGCAAGTGAACACGACCACGCATCAGTAAAGCAGAGTTATGGCAATTTGGAAAGCATGGCTTCGATCTCGGCGAGATTTTCTAACTCGGGGTTGTTTTGCAGCGCGGTTTGCAAGATGCCCCGGGCGTAGTCTGTCTCGCCGCGGTCGATATAAATCTGCGCGGCCCGCAAATAGGGGATGCCGCTGTGGGGGAAATGAAATTTGTAGGTGTTGTACAGCGAGACCGCTTGCCGTAAATTGTCCTGTTTTAAGTAGAGTTGGGCCATTTGATCCAGCGCGGGAATGTTGTCGAGATTGAGATTCAGCGTGTCGCGCAGGGTATTCATCAATTCTGTCTCCTCACCCAGGGCGGTATACGCCTGGATCAAACCATCCAACAGGTCTGCATCACGGGGATAGAGGGATCTGGCCCGAACCAAGTACTGGATTGTTTTGGGGTATTCCTTCTTGGCTAACGCCTCCAATCCTGCTTGACGCAGGAGTTCTCCCCGGTCTGGCAATTCGCCGTAGGCCTGGCGCCAATGCGCTTGGGCCAGAGCGGGCTGATCGGGCAGGAGCAAAGTGCCAAGGCGGGCATGGAAGAGCCGGGAGTGGGGCTTGCTCCCCCCATCGATCCCTTCCGAAAAACAGAGATGCGCCCCTTTTTCATTCCCCTCTTTTTGGGCAAGCCATCCCTTGCAGAAGTAGTAGTCTGCCTGTTCTGCCTTCAATGGCTCGATCCAGTGCAAAATCCTGCGGGCCCAATATAGGTCGCTTTGCCGCAGCGCGGCATGGGCGAGTGGAACGAGTGCTTCCGGATTGTAGCGGACCGCGGAGGGCAAAATCTGCATCAAGGCTTGGATTTGAACTTGAGAAAAGACCATTTGATACGCCTGGGCCAAGGGATTGTTCTGGATGGCTTCGGCGGGCCATGCGTGGAAGAGATTTGGTGTATAGTGTTGCCGATCGCTTAGATACGCGGCATAGTCCAGGCCGGCGTAAAGTGGGCACTGGGCTTCGACCGCCTGCTGATAATTCTCCAGGGTCTGATCGGTGTCTCCGAGAATTTGATATATCTTGGCGGTATAGTAAGGCTTGCGCCATGTGTCCTCGGGGAGGGCTTCGCATTGGGGGAGGGCATCCAGGGCCTTGCCCTGGGCCAAGAGCGTTTCGATTCGGGTTGCCAGGACCGCCAGGTTGGTCTTCTCCTGGCGGCTGGCCGTATCGAGCCACGTCTGCGCCAACGCGAGCTCGGTACAAACACGTGCCGCCAGGGCTGCCACGGTGGGGTTGTTTGGATTGGCCGTGTGCAGCCAGGTGTAGAGCCGTTCCAGGTCTCGTTCTTCTCCAGCAAGGCGGAGCAAATCCTGGTAATCTAAATGGGAAGCCGCATTGAGTTCACCCTGGAACGCTGGTTTATTACATTGGGCCTCTTCATAGAACCTTCGCTCCTGTGCGTCGGTGTACAGTTTCGCCTTCCATACCGCATAGCGCTGTGGGGTATTGATCAAGACCCAGGCGAAACCAATCAGAAAAAGGCCAATAAGAAAACGTGTTTTGTTGGATTGAAGATTTACCATGGTTTCATGCACACCCATTGCTTTGATTCTTCCATGCTTCAGAAAAAAAGGGACAATCCCTTTGCCAATTCGCCCGCACAGAGACAGAATACTCAAAACGGCGAAATTTTACGACCCCTGGCCCCCGACTTTCCTTTTCTCCCTTTCCGGGCGGCCCGGTCCGCATTCCAAATTTTGTTTTTTGGGCTATTCTCTACCGGTGAACGGATGTCACTTGAAAAAGAAACCGCTTTTTCTTAGATTAAGACCTTAGACACCGCAGTATTGTCTTGGATCGGCAAGACGAAGCGAATCCCCATGCAGGAAGCAACGATGATCGAAAAATCTTTGACCAAAAAAATTGCGGAAATCAAAGCCAATCCCAACAGCAAGGCCTTTATCATCGCGGATGCCAAGGATGCGGACATGGCCTTCGGGATTTCTAGCACCGGGCACTATTCCCCTGAGTACCACCATGGCGAGTTGAAATGCAAGAGCATCCAGGAATACCGGGACATGATGCGCAAGGTGGTCAAGCAAGGCCTGGTGGATATCATGCTGATGTCTGCCAGTTCCAACGAAGTGTTGACCATCCAGGAGCGGCTTTTCGAGCATTCCCACATTACCCCCGCTGGCCGGGCGAATGATACCACCGATATCCATGTCCTGCGGGGCAGCTCGTATATCACCATGGCTTCGCGGCCGTTCCGCACAACGACCATCGATCATCTGCAATGTGGAAAGGCCGAATGTGCGCCGGAAGAACGCCAAATGGGAGCCAATCTGGGCCTCTATTCCATGACCTTCAATAACGATCTGGACCGCGATCTGGCCAGTTTGGAGGCTTTTAAACAATTTCGCCTGGAAGCCGAACTGAAGGGGTTCCATTATTTCCTCGAAATCTTCGATCCCAACCTCCCCGGCGTGGTGGATCCGGATCTGTTGGGGCATTTTATCAATGACGCGATTTGCCGTACCCTGGCGGGTGTGACCGAGCGGGGCCGTCCCCTCTTCCTGAAGATTGTGTATCACGGTCCCAAAGCGATGGAGGAACTGGCGCATTATGATCGCGATCTCATCATCGGCATTCTGGGTGGAGCTTCTGGTACGACCTATGACGCGTTCAAGTTGATTTCCGAAGCCCAAAAGTACGGGGCGCGAGTAGCGCTGTTTGGCCGCAAGATCAACCATGCGGAGAATCAACTGGCCTTCATCCAGTTTCTGCGCATGATCGTGGATGGCGAGATTACGCCGGAAGAAGCGGTGAAAGCCTACCACGGTGTTCTGCAAGAGATGGGCATCAAGCCGCAGCGCAGCCTGGAAGAGGATATGCAGGTCCGCACCAACGTCATGAGTTACGGTGGCTCTGGGACCACGATCTCCATCCCCGCCGCCGCGCCCAAGCCTGCGGCTTCTGCTCCGGCTTCTCAGGCAGCCCCAGTGCCTCGGCCCGCCCCGGTGGCGTCCCAGCCCACGTCAGTCAAGCCAGTGAGCGAGGACGGCGAACCGGATTTCAGCCAGATGACGGCTCAGGAAAAGATTGATTACAACCTCAAGCGGCTATCGCGAATTTTAGGCTGACAAAAACCAGGATAATAAAAAAATCCCTCTTCCATTCGAAGAGGGATTTTTTTTACTGAGAACCAGCGATTTACTGCAATCAATTTACTTCAGGGGCGCGTCCCTTGCGGCCGCCGATTCCCCAGAAATTCACTCGGAACTGGAAGGAATAATCATCCCCCAGGGTGGGGTGGGATTCATGCTCGATCTGGAAGACGGTGTAGAAATCGTGCATGTCACGCACCACGCCCAGCCGGTTCCAGCGGAAGACATTCTGATCGAGGTCAAAGCGGGTGTTGAGGAACAGATCCCACTTGGGCGAGACCGCCCAATGCAGCAGCATCGAGATATCTTCTTGCTCATTGGCGTTGATGAACGGGTAGCGGTAGGTGTAATACCCCACATTCAGGTCGACGGTGTTGAGAGGGCGCAAGTTGGTGTAGTAGTAAGCCGAGCGCATTTCACTGTCTTCCACATCATAGCGCATGGTATTGCCCAGGCTGAGCCAGGATAAGGGGGATATCGCAAACTCTTCGATGACATCCGAGAACCGGTGGTCGTTATCTTTGGCGAGGTCTTCATAGAATTCGAAGTTATCAAACCGAAGATTTTCGTCCGGGAACTGGTCATAGGATAAACCCAGCCCAAACCGCAGCAATTCCGATGTGGTTCCCGATGAGTCTTTTCCCTCGATCCGGGTTCGCAGCAAGGTCGATACCCGGTGCATCTTGGCGCGGTAATCGTCGGAGATATCGATGTAGGGGAAGCGTTCATGGGGTGCGAGGCCAAATTCTTCCAAGGCCACGTCCGGGTGAAAATAACCATACTGCAAGACCGGCTCCAAGACAGCGCGCATTTTATCATAGCGCTTCAGGAAGGGATCAAATTCCATTGTCCGGCGGGTGGATAGTTCCGCCCCTCCTTCCAGCATGGAACGGGTTTCCGAACCATAATCGAAGCGGTCCAGGCGGGTGGCTGGATCCCCGGGGTTATCCCCATAATGCACGGCGTCGGCGTAATGGGTGGCACGGTAGGCGACCCAGGGCTTTAGGGCAAACTGCTCAGGCAGGTGGATGGTGCGAGAGAGTTCGAAGCGCGCATCGAACCGGTCCATCTCGTCCAGATAGCGGGTTTGCTGAAACATGGAGACTTTGTTAAATGGATAGGTGATCCCCTCTTCCCGCCGGTAACGGCCGTAATCCAGTTCAAAATCGAACATGAAGTCCGAATCGAGGATGCGGGATGGATAGTAGACGTAATGAAGCTGGGGTTTGCGCTCCACGAAGGGTAAGCCGTTGAAATAGAACGAATCCAGGCGGGACGCCGTGGTCAGGCGGATGCTTTGATCCTCCCAGGCTTTGGCGATGTTCAGATATGAAACCACATCCTGCTCTTCTTCGAACACATCCAACCCATGCAGTTGTTCCGCCCCACTGTCATCGTGCCGGTATTCGGAATCCGAGAGGATATGCCCGCGGGCTGTCACTTGTACATCATAGGGGAGGGTTTGTTGATAGTGCCCGGCGATGTTGTAGCGGTCTTCGCCATCGAAAATATAATCATTATCCGGGGCTTCTTGCAGGATATGGTAGCCGTACAGTTCCCCTCTGGGACCGTAGGGTCCGGGCACATCGAAGGTAAATTTCGCCCCTTTGCCAAAGCCCGCGTCGGTGAAGTAATCCCCATACAGATTGAAGATATAGTTCTCGTTGGGCTTGTACATCAGTCGGTTAAAGAAGCCCACGCCCAGATGGCTGTACACGGCGGGGGTGAAGAAATAGGTAATCTCGTGCTCTTTTAGACTTTTGGTGAAGACGGGGAAATAAAACAGCGAGAAGGTTCCTATGCGAAACACGATATCGTTGGCCCACGCCCGCTCGTCTGGGATAATCACCACACGGTCGCATTCAATGTGGTAGTGGGGGAAGGGGAGTTCGCAGGCGGTGATAATCCCGTTGGTCAAGGTGTATTCATTCCGGGTTACCGGTTCGGTTGCGCCTTTGACCGGTTCCGCGAGAACTTGGCGAAACGTCAAGGTTTCTCCCGAGAAATAAACGCCCTTGCTGACTTCGGCGTCTTTCACCTTTTCCATCGTGCCTTGTTCTTTGGAGATATCAAACGTCAATTTGTTTCCCTCCAGGATGGTGCCTTCGTACCACAGGCGCACGTTCCCGGTGGCTTCGATGGTATTGGTTTTTTGATAATAGAATATCGACTCCGCCGTGATTGTCTGTTCGCCTAACGAAACCGTTGGATCGCCTCGCTCATCCGAATAGACGTGAATCAATTGATCTTGAAAATCATAGACATACGAGCCCCTCATCACTTCCAGCGGAGGGATGCTGGAGGATGAATCTTGAGCCGACGCGATGGAAAGCGCCCACAGCAGGCCTATAACCAAATATCCCGTTAAACGCATCTTTTTTTTCCCTGTTAAAAAATCTATCCAATTAAACCATAGGGGATTCATCCAGAGAACCCATCAGAAGGATATCCACCCATCTTTTTTCGTCAGGTCCGCCACGCCAGTTTATCCAACATCCAGCGCGGGATCCGGATCGGGACCACGCGGTGGTCCATCTTTTTGCAGGCCACCATTTTTGTCATGCCGGTGACCAGGCGGATTTCCTGGCCGGTTTCGTCCCGGCGTGGGCCGCTGGTGATTTGGTAAGAAAAGGTCAGATGTGCCGCGCCTTGCTCGGTAATTTGGGTCTGGATCGACACTGTGTCATCCAGCAGGGCGGGGGAGTGATAGTCGACCTCCGCCCGGGAACAGACAAAGAGGCAGTTACGCTCCTCCATTTCCCGCAAACTCAGCCCATAATCTTCCACATAAAGCGCGCGGACCTGTTCAAACATTCGCAGATAGTGCGCATAATAAACCACACCCCCCGCGTCTGTATCCGCGTAATAGACACGGTAGGGAAATGTCTTGACGGGAAAAGAGATCATGTCTTCCTTTTTCATCCATCTGCCTCGTGTGCTGTTTGTTATCCTATTCATCGGCTTGGCGATCCGAATCCCCTTGCTTCCCTTGAAAGGGTTCGAGCATGATTTTCTCTTCTTTGCCTCTTGCGCACAAGCAGCCGAGGAAAGTGTGATCACCTGCTATGATTCTTTGGAAGAATTGGAAATTCCTCTGATCAACTATCCGCCAGTCTATATCTACATGCTGGCCGGCCTCGCCCGATTGTATCATCTTTTTTCCAGCAACCCACTGCAATCGCTTGGATTTTTGTGCCTTTTGAAGATCTGGACGATCGGTTTCGAAATCCTCACCGCGGGGCTGATCTACCGCTGGGTGCAATCCCGCCATGGGACTACCGCGGGACAATGGGCATTTGGCCTCTTTTTCCTGAATCCAGCTGTCTTCTATGTCAGTGCCGTCTTTGGGCAGGTCGATGCCATCTTCGCTTTTTTCTTACTGGGTTCGTTGCTCTGCCTCCTCGAAGACCGCCCTTTCTGGGGAGGCGCGCTGCTGGCAGCCTCGCTTTTGATGAAAATCATGACCCTGCCGTTCCTGCCCCTGTTTGGTTTGATCTATCTCCTGCGCAAGGATTGGAAAAACCTGATCTGGATGCTGGGTGGGTTTCTTGCGGCTTCGATCCTGCTCCTCTCCCCCTATCTGCTGACAGGTCGGCTTGGGATCGTCTATCAGCGCTGCTTTGAGGAAAGCGTGCAATGGGGGGGCAAACTCACCATCGGTGCGTTTAATCTCTGGGCACTGCATGCGACCCCGCTTACCGAGGATACCCGGATTTGGGGCTGGCTTTATGGGGGCGATGGGCAGCTGAGCGCCAATCCCCTCTTCGCCATGCTGACCTACAAACGGCTGGGCATGGGGCTGTTTGGTTTGGCTTTTCTCCTGACTCTCTCCTCCCGGCGTACCGCCCACGATGTGCCGGGCTGGCTGGTGGCCGCCGCCCATATCGCCTTGGCCTTCTTTCTTCTGCCGACCCGGATGCATGAACGATATCTCTTTCCCTTCTTCGCGTTTTTTCCCTGCCTGCTGGTCGCAAGCCAGCCCCGTCTGGGATTGTACATCGGCCTGAGTTTCACCTTTTTATGGAATGTCCATGCCATTTGCCCCTTGGATGGGGTCATCTTGCCCTTGGACCAAATCTATGGTGAGAGATCGTTGGCGATCGCGGTCGTCAATTTGGTGTTGTATGCCTGGTTTCTTACCGCCGAGTATGGATTGCCCCGCTGGCCTCATCACCCACGCCGGGTTGTAGGGTGGGCAGCCCTGGGGACTGGATTGGGTTTGGCCCTTTTGTTGGAATTGCGTTGGACAGCGCTGCAACCCCATCCCGGGATCCTCTTGCTCAGTGACCTGACTCCAGTCTCCATTCAACAGGATTGGCCCCTGGTGCCTGCCGGGCAAATTCTCAAGAAAGATCTCTCCACCGACGGCAACACCTTACGGATCGGCGACCGCTTTTTCGCCAAGGGCATTGGCGTGCATGCCCGGTCCCGGATTGAGTATGAAATACCTCCCACCCACAACTTGTTTGAGGCCACGATCGGGGTGGACGCGGAAATCATCCCCAGCCTGGCGGATAAAACCCCGCAATCGGGGACTGTGATATTCTCCGTTTGGGCAGGGGAGGAAAAACTCTATGAAAGTCCCCTGATGTTGCCCTCCAGCCCGTCCAAAACTGTGATCGTGCGTTTGCCGCAGAACCCCGAGCCCACCCGCCTTGTTTTGCTGGTGGAAGGTGGGCTGGATGGGATCGATTCCGACCATGCCGATTGGGCGTTGGCCCGGGTATACCTGACGCACCCGGATGCCAAACCAACGGAAACCCATGAGGGTGAAAAAGAGAACCAACAAACTGAGGTGGGGAAATAAAAAAGCCGCTATGCAAGCGGCTGGGATTGGTCAATTAAGGCGGCGATCGGAGTCGAACCGATGAATGAAGGATTTGCAGTCCTCTGCCTTACCACTTGGCTACGCCGCCGAATTTTGTAATTTACACCGTGTTAATATAAATTCCTTTGCCAAACTGTCAACCTGTGTTGAGTTCTTCTTTGAAAAATCTTGGAAATCAAATATGATGATGGGGGACGATTCCTGGGGCGGTTGCACTCCTGTGCGATCTTGGCATGTTGGGATTCTCTCCTGGATTTGTTGTTGGTTTCAGAGTTTTTGTATCGCATCGGATTCCCTCCGGAACAGAGCGCACCACCCCTAGCGCCTTCCCGAATGAGACAGGGCGGAGTAGACTGGAAATCCCAGTCTATCAAACCCGTGGAGATACGAATATGGCTGTACATGTTGGATTAATTGGATTTGGTACCGTGGGCTCGGGCGCGGTCAAGACCCTGCTGAAAAACCGGGAACTGATTGAGCAACGCGCGGGTACAGCGGTTGAGTTAAAAGCGGTCAGCGATCTGGATTTGGAGACCGATCGCGGTGTGGATCTCCATGGCATTCACCTGACCAAGGATGGCTGGGAACTGATCCACGATCCCAACTTGGATGTGATAATCGAGTTGGTTGGTGGGACCACCATCGCCAAGGAATTTGTGACCGGGGCGCTGAAACAAGGCAAGGATGTGGTGACCGCCAACAAAGCCCTCTTGGCCAAGTATGGGCATGAACTTTTTCAGATCGCTGCGCAAGCCAACCGCAAAATCCATTTCGAAGCCTCGGTTGGCGGTGGGATCCCTATCATCCAGACCATGAGTGGTGGCCTCGGATCGGCCCGGATCAGTGAGATTCACGCCATCATCAATGGCACCTGCAATTATATCCTGACCCAGATGGAAGAGCATGAGCGCCCCTTCGATGAAGTCCTGCAAGAGGCTCAGCAACTGGGGTATGCCGAACTGGACCCCACCTTTGATATCGAGGGGATCGATGCCGCGCATAAAATCACCATCCTGGCCTCGTTGTGTTTTGGCACGGCCGTGAATTTCGAAAACGTCTACACCGAGGGCATTCGGGAAATCACGGTGGAGGATATCAAATTTGGGCAGAAACTCGGCTACCGCTTAAAATTGTTGGCGATCGCCAAGGATTTGAATGGCGAGATCGAAGTCCGCGTTCACCCCACCTTTATCCCCCAAGAGCGGTTATTGGCTTCGGTGCGTGGGGTGTTCAACGCGGTCAATACCTATGCGGATGGGTTGGGATCCACCATTCTTTATGGCCGGGGCGCGGGGGATTTCCCCACCGGTCATGCCGTGATCAGTGATGTGATCCAGTGTGCCCGCGATTCGGTCGCGCGTCGCCCCGCCGACTACTCCCACTTCTATACCCAGCGTAAACAGGTTCAGTCCATGCACGATGTGCTTACCGAGTACTACATGCGCTTTGTCGTCGTGGATCACCCTGGTGTCTTGGCCAAGATTGCCGGTGTGCTGGGCGACCATGGCATCAGCATCCTTTCGGTCTTGCAGACCGAGAAAAGCAGCAACAGTGTTTGCCCGGTGGTGTTTATGACCCACCGCGCCAAGGAAGGGGATGTGCTCCACGCTTTGGAACATATCATGGATTTGGACGTGGTTCAGGGCCAGCCCAAACTGATCCGAATCGAGCACATGACTTCCAGTTTAAAATAGAAGGCAGGGTTTACGGATGAAATATATTGTATGCATTCCCGATGGCGTGGCGGATTCACTGCAAGATTACCCCACGGGCGATACCCCCATGCGCATGGCGCATACACCGACCTTGGACGCCTTGGCCGATCATGGCGTGGTGGGCTGGGTAAAAACGGTCCCCGATGCCTGTTCTCCGGGCAGCGATGTGGCCTGTCTCTCCATATTTGGTTACGATCCCGAGGTCTATTATACCGGCCGTTCCCCGCTGGAAGCGGTCAGCATGGGGATTGATCTGGGGGACAATCTGGCGTTCCGTTGCAACCTGGTCACGGTTGAAGATGGGGTGATGAAAGATTTTACCGCCGGGCATATCAGCACGGAAGAAGCGGACCAGATCATCCAAGCCTTGAATGCCGAACTGCGGTCTCCCTCGATTCGTTTCTATACCGGTGTGCAATACCGCCACGCCTTGGTGACGCCGGCCGACTGGCAGGATTGCACCTGCACGCCGCCCCATGATATTCAGGAACAGCTGGTCCTGCCGTCCCTGCCCCAAGGGCCCGCAGCGGTGCTGGTGCTGGATTTGATGAATCGCTCGAAAATGATTTTGGCCAACCATCCGGTGAATCTCGCCCGGCGAAAGACGGGCAAACGCCCAGTCACCCAGATCTGGCTGTGGGGGCAGGGAACCTCGCCCAAATTACCTCTCTATAGCGAACGCTGTGGATTGCGCGGTGCCGCCATCTCCGCCGTGGACCTGATCAAGGGCATTGCGATGCTGGCTGGTTTGAATGTAATTGAAGTGAAAGGCGCGACGGGCTTGCCGGATACCAACTACGAAGGCAAGGCGGATGCCGCGTTGACAGCCTTGGAGCATGGCGATTTTGTCTGTGTGCATGTGGAAGCCACGGATGAAATGGGGCATAAGGGCGATGAAAAAATGAAGACCCAGGCTTTTACGGATTTTGATCAACGCCTGGTCCGGCACATCGTCGAGGGATTACGTGCCAAAAACGAGCCCTTTCGAATGTTGGTCATGCCCGATCACCCCACCCCCATCCGGATTCGCACCCATTCCAAGGATCCAGTACCCTTCTTGTTATATGACAGCCGTTATCCCGAACAAACCGGGAGTGGGGGGTATAATGAATGGAATGTCAAACAGCGGTCTCAATCGATTATTCTGGGTTACAAAATGATCGATCTTTTATGTGAGAAAATTGTCGATTCTATCGGTTCTTGATACAATACGTTCCGTAAGTGCCGGGAATTCGGACGCGATTCTAGTTTAAAGGAAATAAACATGTCGATCATAGTACAAAAGTTTGGTGGATCGTCTTTGGCGACAACGCAGAAGATCATGAATTGCGCCAAAAAAGCGGTTCGCGAGGCCGACGCGGGGCACAACGTGGTTGTGGTCGTGTCCGCCATGCAGGGCGAGACCGATCGTCTGTTGGGGTTGGCCAATGAGATCGATCCCGCGGGCTCTCCCCGCGAACGGGATGTTTTGGCGGCCGCTGGAGAGCAGGTCACCATCGCCTTGATGTCCATGTGTGTTCATACCCTGGGGCGGCCTGCGGTTTCTTTTACGGGCCCGCAAATCGATATCCGTACCGATGACGGATTCACCAAAGCGAAAATCAAAAGCATCAATGACGAAAAAATCCGCAAAGCGTTCGCGGAAGGAAAAATCGTTGTCGTGGCCGGGTTTCAGGGTGAGACCGATGACGAAGAAATCACCACCCTGGGCCGGGGGGGCTCGGATACCTCGGCGGTCGCGTTAGCGGCGGTCCTCAAGGCGGACCGGTGCGATATCTATACCGATGTCGATGGCGTCTATGCCGCCGATCCCCGGATTTTCCCCAAAGCCCGCAAGATCGAGTCCCTCTCGTATGAGGAAATGCTGGAGATGGCCTCGATGGGGGCGAAAGTTCTCCACACCCGTTCGGTTCAATTTGCCGCGAAATACAATGTCCCTGTGCAAGTTTTATCCAGTTTTGAAGACAAGCCCGGAACCATGATTACCCAGGAGGTCAAATCGATGGAAGATGTAGTTGTCAGTGCCATTACGCAAAATCAGAAAGAAGCCAAAGTATCCCTGCTAGGGATTTCGGATAAACCGGGGACGGCGGCGGCGGTGTTTGAATTCTTAAGTGAAAACAACATCAATGTGGATATGATCGTCCAGGGAGTTGGGGATAACAATGTCGCCAACATCTCCTTCACCATCGATAAAACCGATCTGCCCTTCATTAAAAAGTTGGAACCCAAAATCAGGGAATTGATCACGGTTAACGAAATCCGCTATGATGACAAAATCGCCAAAGTATCCGCGATTGGAGTCGGGATGCGCAGCCATGCCGGGGTTGCCGCTCGGATGTTCAAGGCGTTTGCCGATAAAAACATCAATATCCTGATGATCGGCACCTCCGAGATTAAAACTTCCTGCGTGATCAACGAAGATTATACCGAACTGGCGGTCCGGGCGTTGTGCGAAGAATTTGAACTCGCGAAAGCGGATGAAGAATAATCTCCCTTTCCAGTGGATGACAGAGCGTGCCGATGATGGAATTGCTTAAACAGAGGGGGAGTTTCCCCCTCTTTTTTGTACTGCTAGTATTGGGTTTTGTGATGGAGGGCTTTGCCAAAAGTCCATCGACAGAACATCAGGAATATTGGGTCGTTTTGAAGGAACCTGCCGCTTTGCAGGCGCGGGCTACCTCGCCCTGGAAGGCCAAAGCCTCCCCCGGTCTGCCTTCCGCCTATGCCCGTTCTCTCCAAGCCAAGCAGGAAAAACTGATCCATGCGATCCAGGGAAAGCATTTGCAACTCCGTGTAGGGCGCCGTTTCGTTTCGTTGCTTAACGCTTTTGTCGTTGAAGGCAGCGAGACCGCCTTGGCCGATCTGGCCGCTTCTCCCGAGGTCGCCTTTCTTGCCCCCAACCGCTTGCTTCAGCCCCGCTTGACCCAGACAGGCCAAAGCATGGCTCTCTCGCTGGCGTGGGATCGGCTGGGAGGTGGGGGCATGGCGGGACGCAATGTCCTGGTAGGGATTATTGACACGGGCATTGATATAAGCAATCCATCTTTTGATCCTACCGGCTGGATCTATCCTCCGGGCTTTCCCAAGGGGGAGCCTGCTTATACCACACCTAAGGTCATTGTCGCCCGCGCTTTTCCCCGGAATCCCAATTCCTCTACCACGCCTTGGCAAAATTACATTCCCTGGGATCAAGCGGGCCATGGAACTGATGTTGCCTCGATCGTGGGCGCCAACTACCAGACGGTTTCTCCTCTGGGACAAGTATCCGGCATCGCTCCAGGGATTTATTTAGGGAATTATAAAGTATTTGTTGAATCGGGCGGTGCGTCTACTGACCAGATGGTGGCGGCGCTGGAACAGGCGGTGGAAGATGGCTGCGATATCGTCAACCTCAGTTTGGGTGTCGATACCTTCTACGACCCCCGTCAGGATCCCGCCCATATCGCGATCCAAAATACTATCGACCAGGGCGTTGTTGTCGTTGTTGCGGCTGGTAATACTGGCGTGTCCAACACAGTTGGCGGAATCGCGGGCGTGGACGATGTGATCGCGGTCGGTTCGATCAGTAATTCGCATCAAAAAGGTACCCCCGTTCCCACGGATGAGGTTTTAATCGAGGTTTGGGTTGATCAGGAACGGGTGTTGTATGATATCGTGGCTCGGGTTGGGTTGTCCGACCAGCCGTTTTCTCATCCCCTGTTAGGAACCTACCCTGTGCAAGATATTGATTTTCTGGATGGGGGCACCTATGGGGGAACCGAAGATGGCTTGGTGTGCGACACGCTGGCATTGTCCCAACCCCTGGCCGGCTGGACTTTGGTACAGCGTGGAATCTGTGATTTTACCGATAAAGCCAACCGAATTGCCGCCGAGGGAGCAGTGGGGATGTTATTGTACGATAACCGCGATTCGGTGGATATCCCTCTGCTTGCTGGTAACGTGTTGCCGACGGTCATGGTCGATCGGGACGATGGTTTGGCGATCAAGGATTTGCTTCTGCGCCATGCCTCCACGGCAATCCAAATCACCCTCTCCGCTTTTCCCGCGCGCAAAGCGGGGAATACAGCGGGCTATCTGTCCGGTTTCAGTTCCGGGGGGCCGGCGGCGGAATTTGTCGTCAAACCTGATCTTCTTGCGATCGGGGAAGGCAGTTATGGCGCCACCCAGGATGATTTCAATTCGTCCGATTATGATGTCTCTGGCTTCAAGTGGTATAGCGGCACCAGCATGTCCTCTCCACGTGTGGCGGGGGTTGCGGCGTTGTTGAAACAATCCCATCCCGAGTGGCGGCCCTCCTGGATTAAATCCGCGCTGCAACTCTCTGCCGAATCCTTCGTGCCGAAAAACCTGGGTTCTAGAACCAACGCCTCCTTGCTGTTCCGGGGGGCTGGCCGGGTGGATGCGAACGCGGCATTGCAAGTGGATACTCTCGCACTACCTGCGGTGCTTAACTTTGGAAAACGGGTATGGACGGCCCCGCAAACCCAAACAGTCTGGACTACAGTGATCAATACTTCGCCCATCTCTTGTACCTACCAATG
>JAVFAP010000023.1:0-15104 GCA_034002445.1 bacterium
AGCGCCGGGATTCTGGATCCGATGCAGCAACACCTCCACCGCCCGGCTCCCCATCCCCCGTTTTTCAATATGGACACTGGTCAGCGCCGGTCGGCAATTTTCACAAAGCGAAAGATTATCGATCCCCGCCACACTCACATCCTGGGGGATGCGCACTCCCCGGTCTTGTAGTTCATTCATCGCGCCCACCGCGATCTCATCGTTGGCGGCCGCCACCGCGGTGAAAACCACGCCACGCTCAAAAGCCTCTTGGATCAGCCGCCGCCCCGACACGGGGTCTTTCCCCCCCGGCAGGACAACAAGAGACGCGGGGTTATCTTTTTCAAAACAGGCACGAAAGCCCGCCAGCCGCTCCTCATAGGCGATATTCCCAGGTTCGCCGGTCAGATACAAGATCTCCCGGTGTCCCAGTTCATAAAAATGCGTCCCCAGGCGGCATCCCACCTCGTAGGGATCACAGGTAACGGCATCGTGGCGGTACTGTGAGTTTTTGTAGTTGACAAAGACCAGGGGAATCCGGATGCGCTGCAGATGGGCAAGAAACGGGTCCGGCATCTGACCCGCCACCAAGAGACCGGATAGCGAGGACAGATAGGCATAATGCTCCGCATACTGCTTCGGCTGGAGAAACGTTTCGCCTTGAATGAACCGCAGACTGAGCCCTTGCTTCTCCGCCTCCTGGGTAACCCCCAGCAAGATTTGTGAATAGTAGGGGTCTTCTTCAATGAAGCGGTCTGGGCGCAGCACGAAACCCACCGTCAGGATCTTGGGGCGGCTCGGTCGCTTAGCGATGACAAAGGTCCCTCGCCCCTGCTCCGAAACCACGATCCCCTCCTTGCGCAAGGCGTCGATCGCCTTCCGCACCGTCATCCGGCTTACCCCGCTGAGCTCACAGAGGGTGTTTTCTGGGGGAAGCCCATCCCCCACCGCAATCACATCGGTCTGGATTAACTGCAGCAATGCGTCTGCCAACTGCTGATAAACAGGGGAAGCGGCCCCCCGGTCGATCGGAATCTGGATTGGATTGTTTGATAGTCCATCACTCACGGTTGTTCCGGATGCCCCACTCGCCTTCTGGATACGGTTCTGAACCATAGCCTATCATAAATCCACAGGCTTGCCTACACATATCTATACATTCAGGTAAAAATCTTGCATAGATTCCTTTCCATTTTTCTCCCCTTTTCTAACAAGAGTCCCCGCGCGCCCCTAAAAAAAATACTCATAAATCTAGTAATTTCAAGCAAATATAAATTTCTCTTTTTCCCGTTTATTTTCTTGACATAGGTAGCCCGGTATGGTAATTTGGTTTAACGATGGGGAACTTGTATATACAACACGGAATAACCATCACAACCCACACGCTACCATTTTTCAAGATTTGATGAGGAGGTACACTCAGCCATGATTCGTTCATTTGCATCCCTTACCCTTGGAATGGGGTTGGCGCTCCTGCTTTTTGGCAGCAGCCCAGCAATTCAAGCGCAGGAACTGAGTTTGTTTTTCCCGTCCAGCGCCTTGGATGAAACCGTCGATCAATACGGGAACCGCTATTCCACCGCCCCAAAAGAGGCCGTTTTGCCCTTCCCCAGTAATTTTGGCGGATTGGAAGGGCTGGTGATCGAGGGAGTGCTCGCCGATCCCAATCAGATTTACAAGACGTTCACCGACGCAGAGGGCAACACCTATACCACCACTGCGGCCGATGCCTCCTTGGAACCCAGCGCGGTCTATACCGCCACTGCCAACACGACGGATAATTTGTGGCAATTGCGCGCAGGGGCCCTGCCCAATATGGGCGTGCTGGAATCCCGCTCCCCCGCAGGCACCGAAGACGCGCCCCAGTTAAAAACCACCGTCACCATGGCCAAGGCGGGGACCTACAACGTTTATTTGTGGTATGGCGATATTGGATCGCTGACAGATGACCTCACCGATCCCACTCCCTTGGAAGCGGCGATCGAAGGCAATCCCCTCCAGACCTATTTCCAGGCGGATGGCCTTCTCGTCACGGACCAATATGGCTTCAATATCCTGGAAGTGCTGCTTGGGACCGTTACCGTCGAAGCCAATGATCCCATCAGCGTGCTCATTGACGACCATGTGGGGGAAGGCGCGCGCTCGGCGTACTTGGGCATCCGGGTCAGCGAAGACGGCCCCACCACACCCCCCGCACCCATCACCTTTGATTTCAACACCGATAACAAATGGATGCTCTATCCGGTAACGGGCCGCGTATTGATCCTCTCCCATGGCCCTGGCTCCGGCGAAGACGCGCCACCGCTGACCACGACAATCACCGTAGCCCACGCAGGCACCTACGAAGTGATATTCCACTTCATGGATTCGAACGAAACTCCAGATGAAGGCTGGATCAAAGCCGCGTTGAACGATAATCCCGCCGAAGACTACGGCGCCGGCCACCCCGACGCGGTCCGGGCTTCCGGGGGGACCTCACCGGTCTACCCCTGGATCGATGGCCGAACCTATTCGGGCATGTTCTGGTATACCGCCTCCATGGGGGAAGTGACAGTGGCCGCGGGTGAAGACATCACCATCACCATCGATGATTTTCAATGGACTGGCAGTGTCGAATACATGGCGACCGTATTTGAGGGCATCACCCTGCGGGTGATCGAAGGGGGCCCAGCCGTCAGCGAAATCATGGTCAGCCCCGCCTACCGCTTCGAATGGGGACAGGATAAGCAAGGCAACCGTTACAGAACCGTGGGCGCGGACGCCAGCCTGACCATGGAACAGGTCTTCAGCACGGGCAGATCGGGTTCCGACAATTTGTGGGAAGTCCGGACCCCCAAAATGGGCCCCTATGGTGATCTCTACTCTGGATTTGGCCCGGGCGGCACCGAAGACTGCCCCGCGTTGAAAACAGAAATCGAAGTGATTTCAGGCGGAACGTACCGCGTAATCCTCTACATGGGTGACGTAGCCCAGGTCGGAACCGATGACCTCGAATCCCCCTGCCCCATCAAGGCGGGATTCGACCTGCAAAACCTCACCACCTATTTCCAAGCCGATGGCGAATTCATTGGCCTCTATGGATTCAACATCCTGGAGGTTGAAATCGGCCAAGTCACAGTGGAAGACGGAGGTCTCATCACCGTCTACATCGATGACGCCGACCCTGTGGAAGGAAACGACCGGCGCAGCAATTACGCTGGCTTGCTGTTAGAAAAAGTCACCGATCCCGGTGTAGCCAACTGGGCGTTGTTTTGATTTCCGAAAGAGATTTCGCTCCTCCGCCCCCTGGGAAACCTACCCAGGGGGTTTTTATTGAAAATATAAAATAATTTTAATAATCATCCCATGGTTGGTTAAAAAAATATACAACCTGGCTTGACATTACTGCGATTTACCGCAAAACTTCATTAAGAAACAGAAACTCTGATTCTTCTTGAAGGTGATATCATGATTCAATTTAACTCCGTTAAAACCAAAATCATGGCTTTGAGCATGACCGCGGTCCTTCTCAGTGTTTTTGTTTTGCTTTGTATTGTTTTCACCGAAAAGAAAGGGATCGGAACCTTCATTCAAAGTGAATTAGACACCATTGCCCAAAAGGAAATGGAAAAAATATCCAACACGGTGTACTTGATGTGCCGTGTTCAGCACGAAACGCTCAATCAAAAATTGATGGCAGACCTGAACGTCGCCCGGCGAATGCTGCAGAGCATGGGGCAAGTCCAATTTCTCGATGAGAGCGTGGAGTGGGAAGCCACTCACCAAAACACAAACCAAAGGCAAACGATTCATCTGCCGAAAATGATGGTAGGAAATGAGTGGCTTGGAAAAAATACAGGTTTTACCCAACCATCCCCCATCGTCGATGAAGTCAAAGATCTGGTTGGAGGCACATGCACGATCTTCCAAAGGATGAACGACACAGGAGACTTGTTACGGGTTTGCACCAACGTCGAGCAAAAAGACGGCACCCGCGCCATCGGCACTTATATCCCTACGACGAACGCAGACGGGACAGCCAACCCCGTGGTTTCCGCCATTTTACAGGGAAAAACATATGTCGGGCGTGCCTTTGTTGTGAATTCCTGGTATCTTTCCGCATATGAACCCCTTTACGATGCTCATCAAAACATCGTGGGCGCGTTGTATGTCGGCGTCAAACAGGAAAACGTGGAAAGTTTACGCAACGGTATCATGGATATCGTGGTGGGCAAGGATGGGTATGTCAGTGTCCTAGGCGGCAGCGCCGATCAGAAAGGCAAATATATCATCTCTCATCATGCCCAACAAGATGGGGTCAATGTCTGGGACGCGCTGGATGGAAACGGGAAACCATATATACAAACCATCGTCGAAAAAGGACTAAAAACAGCCAACGGCAGTGTGGATTTTCATAAATACCTTACAAGTCCAACCCCCAACACGCCATCCAAAATGAGGACGACCTCCATCACGTACTTTGAACCCTGGGATTGGATCATCACCGTAGGGACCTGGGAAGAAGATTTCCTGGCCGTACAATACCGTGTCAATGATACTCTAAACAAACTCATTCAATGGACTGTCAGCGGAGCCCTGGTTCTGTTGATCCTCTTCGTCACCTTGGCCTTGGTTGTATCCAGTAAAATCACCGCTCCTCTTCGTAACGCCGTTTCGTTTTCTCAACAAGTCGCCTCAGGAGATTTGACCCAGCGCTTGCACATCCCCCTGAAAGATGAAATTGGGGAATTGGCCCAGGCCATTAACCAGATGGTCGAAAAAACCTCGGAAATGATTCGTGGCATCCAACAATCCGCGGACCACGTTTCCGCCAGCGCCGATGAATTGGCCAGTGCCGCGCATAATTTGGCCAATGCAACACTGGAACAAGCCACGGAGCTCGAACAAACCAGTTCATCCATTAATCAACTCTCATCTTCGATCCATCAAAACTCCAATGAGGCGAGTTCTACCAATGAAATTACCGATCAGGCAGTGAACCAGGCTCAAGAAGGGGGGAAGGCGGTTATTCATACAGTTCAAGCCATGGAGAAAATTGCGCAACAGATCTCCATCATCAATGAAATTGCGGAACAGACAAACCTCCTCGCATTAAACGCGGCGATCGAAGCGGCTCGCGCTGGGGAACAGGGAAAAGGATTTGCGGTGGTTGCCATCGAAGTGCGAAAATTAGCTGAACGGAGCCGCTTGGCGGCTAAAGAAATCATTGATTTAACCGAAAGGAGCGTCATCCAAGCCAAATCGGCAGGAAACTTAATTCAAAATGTAGTTCCCGCAATCCAGAAAACCGCCGAGAAAATCAGCCGCATTGCAAACGAATGCAACACCCAAACCCAAAAAGCCGAGGAAATCCGTAGAACGATGAATCACCTTGACCAAGTCACCCAGCAAACATCGGCCACTTGCGAAGAATCCGCATCGGCCAGCGAGGAACTACAATCCCAGGCCAGCAAGTTGAAAAATTTGGTCAAATTTTTCCGGGTTACTCCAACTTAATTTGCCGCATCGCGAAGCAGGCCTCATAAAGACGCTGAAATTCCTGCGTCATCCGCTCCGCGGAAAAGTGGGTGATCACTCTTTGTCGGCCCGCCTCGCCCATGGTCTGCCGCAACACTGATGAATCCAGTAGCCGGTCCAGGTTGCGGATGAAGGGGTCCAGTTGACCGGGCTCGCTCAGCAATCCGGTGTGCTCGGCCTGCACTAAGTCGGGAATTCCACCGGTGCGGGTCGAGACCACAGGCAGCATGGCGTCCATCGCTTCCAAGACCGAGACCGGCTCACCCTCCACATCCGAAGGCAGCGCAAAGAGATCCATGGCATGCAGCAAGCGCCGGGCATCGGCGCGGTAGCCGGTAAAGCAGGTTTCCGCCCCGACTCCCTTGGCATGCGCCAATTGGGTCAGCCGCTCCAAAGGCTCGCCCCCTCCAATCAGCAGCAACCGCAAGGTGGGGAATTTGGGTTTCAACTGGGCCGCCGCTTCGATCAGCAAATCATGGCGCTTGGCCGGGCGCAGCTGCGCCGTCATGCCAACAACCAGATGGTGACGTTCATACCCAAAGTCCTCACGAATTTCATCCCGTATTTTGTGGTACTCTTTTTCGGATTCATGGGTAATCTCGATCCCATTGTGCACCACCGCCAGTTTGGCGTCCGGAATCCTGAAGGCCCGCATCGCCTCATTCCGCCCCACCATCGAGTTCGCGACATACAGAGAGTCCAGCCGATGCGTCAGTCGCTCTCCCCACGCATAAAAATGTCCGTACTCTCGGGAGGAATAGACGGTACTGATTCCCGATAGAACCGCCACATCCCGCATAAAAAAGCGGGTCATCCGCGCCAGCAGGTTGGAATAGAACAAAAGGCTTTGCAGAACATGGGGATTGAATTCCGCGACAAACCCTTTCCAGCGGCGCAGCCCCGCCACGATGGAATCTTCCTTCATGCGCAGATTCATGGCAGGAATGCCCAGGTTGCGCGCCGCCTCCACCAGATCGCCTGGGCCAAAGCAAGTGACCAGCCCCAAGGCGAATTTGTCCCGGTTGATATTCCGCAACAACGAATAAATCCGTTGTTCCGTTCCACAGATCTGCGAATCGGGTGTGATCAGCAATACCCGGATTTTTTTCGATTTTTTATTGTCCATTTTACTTGGATTTTCCGTTGAATGATATCAATACGCCGTTCATGCGAAGCCAAGGACGGGGGAAAACTCACTTATTCTGATTGGCTTCCAACCACGTCTCAAACATCAAGAGTCCCCAAATCCGGTATTTCCAATCTCGCCGGCCAGACCGGTGTTCCACCCAGATCCGCTGTACCTGCGGGGCGTCCAGATAGCCTTCCCGCGCAATCCGGGCAGGATCCAGATACTGCTCCGCCCAATCCCGCAAGGGTCCAGCCAGCCAGGCGTGGAGGGGAATGCCGAATCCTTGCTTGGGCCGCTCGATCAACGGAGCAGGCACCCGCTTGTACAAAACCTGCCGTAGAATCCATTTGCGCTTGCCCTCCCGGTACAGGAAGGAATTTGGCAGTCGGGCCGCGAACTCCACCACGCGGTGATCGATCACTGGGACTCGCGCTTCCAGGCTCACCGCCATGCTGGCCCGGTCCACCTTGGTTAAAATGTCATCCACCATGTACTGCGCCACGTCCCGGTACATTTGCTTCTTCAGCGGGTCCGACAGTTTCATCATGGTCTGGTAGTAGGGCATGTCTTTGAACGCGTCTGGATTCGTTCCTCCCAAAACCAGTGCGGGCGTTTGATGCCGCACCGACTGAAAGCGCTCGTACATTTCTTCCAGGCTGGTACAACGGCCCAGACCGCATCCCTTGTACAAGTTATTCGCGAGCGCGTTCCAGCGGGCCGACCAATCCGCGGGAACCCAACCCACGTGGTCCAGCAAAAGTTGCACGGCATGCAGCAGCCCCGGCCGCACCGGGGTGGGTAGCCAACGTAACCGCTCCCATAACGCTTGGGTCCAATAGTAACTGTTATAGCCCGCGAAAAGTTCATCGCCTCCATCGCCGGAAAGGGCGACCGTCACATGGTTGCGGGTCATTTTGCATAGCAGGTAGGTCGGAATCTGCGAGGAATCCGCAAACGGCTCATCAAACATGGCTGGCAGCGAGGAGATCACAGCCAGCGCGTCCTTGGGCTCGACCATCAATTCGGTATGGTCTGTACCCAAGTGCGCCGCGATCTCCCGGGCAAATTTCGCTTCGTTAAACTCCTCATGGGAAAACCCGATACTGAACGTCTTGACCGGAAGAGTCGAACTTTCCTGCATCAACGCCACCACGGTCGATGAATCCACCCCGCCGGATAAAAACGCGCCCAGGGGCGTGTCCGCGATCATGCGGATCGAAACGGCATCCTTCAGCAGATGATCCAGCTGCTCGATCGCGTCTCCCTCACTCCCCGCAAAGGGGTTCTGAATGCCATGGCGGTAGACATCCGCGGCGGACCAATACCGCAGTGGACAAGCAATGAACAAGTCCGCTTCGGGATACGGGGAAAAATCCGAGGGGGAAAGACGGCGGTCCAGCGGCACCCGCAGCAAGCATCCCGCCGGTAATTTATAAATGGATTGGTAAATGCTGAAGGGGCTGGGGATGTAGTTATATTGGAAATACTGTTCCAGTGCGTCCCGGTCAATGCGCCCTTCCCAATCCGGGTGCGCTTGCATCGATTTTAATTCCGAGGCAAAAAGAAAGGTCCCCTGGCACCATCCATAGTAGAGCGGCTTGATGCCCAAGCGGTCCCGGATCAAGTACAGGCAGGCGGCCTGCCGATCCACCAAGGCCATTGCGAACATCCCGATAAAGTGGGAAACCGCTTTTTCGATCCCCCACTCTTCAAAAGCAGCCAAAATCACTTCGGTATCACAGTGGCCCCGAAACCCATAGCCCTTGGCTTCCAATTGTTTCCGCAGTGCCAGATAGTTATATACTTCACCATTGTAAACACAGACAAACCGGCCCGATGGGGAACCCATGGGCTGATGTCCCTCCGCCGACAAATCCAAGATCGCCAACCGGCGGTGCCCCAGCGCGACCCCGGCATCATCCGCCACCCAGGTTCCGCAGTCATCCGGCCCCCGGTGACAAATGCGGTCCGCCATCGCCGTCACCACCGCGTTCAGTTTCTCCTTTGGGAGAGACCGCTTCCAGTCGATGAAACCACAAAGTCCGCACATAGTGTTCATAAGACCATTCTGTTTAGCACTGGGCAGAAACCCTGCCTTTGATCCGCGATGTATTTTCTCTTGGCTTAGGGAAACTCTGGTTCCTTCCCATCGTCCCGCCTTACAATCGAGGGTTCATACCCTCGGTCCAACAATTCTTGGTACAGGGTCCGGTAGACGGCTTCTTCCACGACATAGTAACGATCGGCGATCCGTTCCAAATCCATGCTTTGGACAGCAGGCAAATGCGGGATTTCATCCGCCAATTCTTTGGTTTTGCATTCCAACAGCACTACCCGGCGCATCTGGATCTGGCCATATTTCCCGCACCACTCCTCCAGGCTGTAGCGCACATTGTCCGGCATTTTACCCAGGGTTAACTCCAGGAAAAAGCGCTGCAAGCGGGCCGGAGTCCATCCCGCGCGCAGGGCTTGAAGGATCCGCTCCTTGGTGATCTGAAACTCCGTCAACACATCCCGCCGAATCAACTCCGCGCATTCATCCAAGTCCCATAACACACTATAACTATAGTTCGGGGGAACCAGGAGTTGAAACGAGGGTTGCAGCATGCACGGCTCCATCGTTCGATGTTCTTCTGGAGGGACGGCATCCAGGGTGCCCTCGAAAAACCGCACACTGTCCGCTGTCAGCCGCAACATGCGGCCATCGCCGGCCCCCACGCAGTTCAGCAACCCGCTGGCTACTAGCAACTCCAGACAATCGTCAAATTTCGAGCGGGGAATCGGTTGGCTTTCATGCTGAAACAGGGGTCGGCCTGCCAAACAAGAATAGAGCGAATCCCGGTCGATCACCACCGTCCTGTCCGGCGTGGAAACCGAGCGGTGTAGAAGCAGCAGATACAAAACCAAACTGAAAAATTCCGGGTCTGTATTGATCCGGTCATCAAACAGGCCTTTCCACAATACCGCTTGGGTGGGTCCCAGTCCCTGGGCAAACCAGTCCCGAACGGTCAAGGCAACCCGGATTCGATCATGTTTATGTAGAATCAATTGATTGGTTTGACAAAACGCAAACAAATAATCGAGGAAAGCTTCCCTGGGGGGGATATAGGGAAAGCGGCTGGCCCAGCGTTCATAGGTTTTTCGGTGCATATCCCCCTTCTGGGTCAATTTGGCGGGATGGCGGCGTAAAACGCCGAGTAAATGATACACCCCTTCCAATCCGCTATGCCGGGCCTCCCCCTCGATCAGGGCCACCTCTTGGATCACGGGGGACGGCTTCAAGGCATGGTTCATGATCCGGATCAGCAACGCCGCGATTTCATCGGGTAATAGATAAACCGGTCCCGTCCCACCACTCCCCTCAAACAAAAAACCGCGATACAGAATTTCCTGCAAATGGTCCTGGAGCCTTTTATGAACACACCAAAGCGAATGCACGGGTCCAGGGATCGTGAAACGTCCCTCTTCGCGTGGTGCAAAAAACAGGCAGAAGGCCAGCAGCCCCTTGGCTTCGGAATGCAGTTCGTCAAACAAAACCCGCATGAAGGCCTCGTCCCGGTAGCGCCCATACACGGCGTGGATCAGCGTGGTTTTCGAGGGAGAGATGGACGACAAACCAAATTCTTCAGCCAGCCCTTGCAGGCGTTCAAATGGCAATTGCATCAAGATATGCTGCAGATTCATGGGGATTGTCTACTCCCTTCCAAGCCCGAACGACACACCTCACCCAGTGGATCCATCACCCAACGCAGGCAGAACCATGCTTTGCAGTTTCAGATTTTCATCCACTGGATGAATCTCATATTGATAGCCTTGCTCGGTCAAAAAGCGCTGCCGTTTCTGCGCAAATTCGCCCTCGCAGCTGTCCTTGGTCACAATCGAGTAAAAGTGGGCAATTTTGCCTTCTTCCTTAGGCCGCAGGATCCGGCCCAAGCGCTGCGCCTCTTCCTGCCGGGATCCGAACGTCCCCGAAATCTGGATGGCGATATTCGCCTCCGGCAAATCCACCGCGAAATTGGCCACTTTGGATACCACCAACTGCTTGATTTCCCCCGTCCGAAACTGCCGGAACAGAGTTTCCCGCTCCTGGTTGGGCGTCTTCCCGGTAATAAGGGGCAGATGAAACGCCGCGGCCACGATCGAAAGCTGCTTCAAGTATTGTCCAATGATTAATACCCGGTCCTCTTGATGCTGCCCCATAATCTGCTCGATCATATCGATCTTCAGAGGATTCTCTGAAGCGATCCGGAACTGAGTCCGCGGGGGCGACATCACATATTCCTTCCGCTTTTCCATCGGTAGTGGGGTACGGACCTCGTGGCACTGGGCCGAGGCGATCCAGCCTTGTTTTTCCAGCACCTTCCAAGGCACATCATAGCATTTCGGCCCGATGAGGCTAAACACATCGCTCTCCAGCCCATCTTCCCGGATGAGGGTAGCCGTCAGTCCCAGCCGCCGCCGCGCCTGGATATCCGCCGTGATGCGAAAGACCGGCGCCGGTAAAAGGTGGACCTCGTCATACAAGATCAATCCCCAATCCTGGGCTTCAAACACTTTCAAATGGGGAAACTCATCGGAGTTTTTCTTCCGGTAGGTCAGAATTTGGTATGTCGCGATGGTGACCGGCCCGATGTCTTTCCTCTCCCCACTGTATTCGGTAATCTCTTGTTCGGTCAGGGTGGTCTTATCCAGAATTTCCCGCTTCCATTGGTGCAAGGCCACAATGTTGGTCACCAAGATCAAGGTTCTCCGCTTCACCTCGCTCATCGCCCCCAGACCAATCACCGTCTTGCCCGAACCACAAGGCAAGACCACCACACCACTGCCCCCATCCGCACGGCCATCCCGGTAGAAAGACGCGATCGCGGAATGCTGATAATCCCTAAGTTGTAAGGCTTTCCCTTGCAGGGTCGTTTCCCGCAGGGCAATCGCAAGGGCCTCCCCCGCGACGTAGCCCGCCAAATCCTTAACCGGAAATCCCAACTTGATCAGATCCTGCTTCAGATGACCCCGGTACTCGCCCCCGACCGCCAGGGTATGCTTATCCAGCCGGCCCGAAACATAGTCCTTCGTTTTTTTATGCTGTGCCACCTGATCCAACAGCAGAGGGTCTTCACTGCGTAGAACTAAATTTTCCCCCATCCGGTCCAGAACCAAGCGGCCATAGCGGCCCATGTACTCAATAATGTCGGCTTCCACATTGCCGGGTACGGGATACCGGGAATAGCGGCGTAATCCATCGATGATATGGGTACTATCCAGCCCAGCACTGGCCGCGTTCCACAACGAGAGAGGCGAGATAAGATAGGTATGCATGTGCTCGGGGCATTTATCCAGTTCGGCAAATGCACCCAGCATGTCTCTCGCATCCTCGAACAAGGGAGAATCGACTTCCAAGAATACGGTCTTATCACTCTGAACAATAATGGGTTTATCTGAAGACATAAAATCCAATCAATTCTTAAAAAGCGTAAAAGGGTAAGTATACCGGGAAAGAGCCGCTCGATAAAGTGGCGATTCCGCTAACCAGCCCATCCCCATCCCAATTCCTGCCCCGTGGCACCCCGGATCCCCAGCCATGCCAACCGGATATAATAAGAAACCCCGCTTGTGCGGGGTTTCGAGTGTGCGGTTGTTGGAAAAAAAAATCTTATTTCATCGCCTGGGTTACACTGAAGATGGGCAGATACAACGCGACAACAACGGTCCCGATGATGCCCCCCAGCATAACGATCAGCAGCGGTTCGATCAGTTTCGCCAACCCATCGACCGCGTCATCCACCTCACGCTCGAAGGCGTCCGCGACCTTGATCAACATCTTGTCAAGCGCCCCGGTCTCTTCCCCGACCGCGATCATGTGGACAACCAGGGGTGGGAAAATGGAAAAATTCTTCATCGGCTCCGAAACCGTGTCCCCGTCGCGAATGGAGGCGTGGATATCGATCATCGCACGTGAAATAACCTCGTTACCAGATGTATCTTTAACGATGAGAAGGGTTTGAAGAATCGGAACCCCGGTATCCAGCAGCGTCCCGAAAGTACGGGCAAAACGGGCGATCGCCGATTTCTGCATGATGACGCCAAAGATCGGCAATTTCAATATGACAAGGTCAATGATATACGCCCCGTAATTGGTTTTCTTGATCGCACCGAACGCGAAAATGATCAACCCGATCAACACCAAGGGCACATACCAGTGGGTGGCCAGCATGTTACTGGCGTCGATCAGCATCTGGGTCAGCGCCGGCAAATCCGCGCCCAAGCCGGAGAACATTTCCGCAAACTTGGGAACAACGAAGATCATAATGATGGCCACAACCGACATCGCGATGGAAATAACGACCGCCGGGTACCACATCGCACCCTTCACCTTGGACCGGACGTTTTGGGCTTTTTCCTGGAACATCGCCAGACGGTCCAAAACCTGCTCCAAGGCCCCGCCGATTTCCCCCGCCTTGACCATGTTGACGTACAGGCGGTTAAAAATCCGGGGGTATTTCGCCATCGCTTCGGATAGCGTACTCCCGCCTTCGACTTCGCGGGTAATCCCCGTGACCGCTTCCTTCAGGTTTTTATCTTCCACCTGCTCTTCCAAAATCTGCAGACTGCGCAGAAGCGGTAACCCCGCACCGATCAGGGTCGCCAGCTGGCGGGAAAACGCGGAAAGGTGTTTCAGTTTAACCTTCCCCCGGCTCACGACCTTCCCGATCATTCGAAAGATCGGCAGATCCGCCAAGTCGACCTGACCCACGCCGCCTTTATGTTTCGAAACCTGGGTTACATAATATCCCATGCTTCGCAAGCGCTCGACTACGGCGTCTTCTCCGGTCGCTTCAATGTTCCCTATTATCTCTTTACCGCCTTTATCCAAGGCTTTATAAGAATAACTAGGCATAGAAAAAGCCTCCATACTCGTGCGATGGAGTTATCGATTCGTGCACGCTATTCCAGATAGTAACTAAATTTCAGAAACGCGTCAACTAAACCGATTGGGTATGATGATGATTTTAAACGCAATATCCCGCTCTAAAATCCAGGGTTAAGGGCAGCCTTTCCCCATCCGCATCCATACTAAAGTTCCCCATCCTGCAAAAACGTCTGTGGGTATTGTAATCGCTTTACGAGGTAACGCAATAAACACGCGCGCGGAAAACCGGCAAAAAATTTCCACCCCGCGCGGCAAGGTCCTTTTCAAACCAATCAAGGGCAGTGCCTCGCAGCGCTGCCCTTGAATCCTTCTCGATCCCGTGGATGTTTCAGAAGCCTAGTTCGAGTTTGGCATCTTCCGACATCATATCCATCGTCCACTGGGGTTCCCATACCAGGTTCACGTTGACATCACCCACGCCCTCCACCGCTTGAGCCCGGTTTTCCACATCCAGCGGCAGCGTCTCCGCCACCGGACACATGGGCGAGGTGAGAGTCATGGTCACATCCACATTCCCGGCGTCATCCAATTCGACAGCATAAATCAAGCCCAGATCATAGATATTCACCGGGATTTCGGGGTCATACACCGTCCGCAGGGCATCGATAACCCCGTTGCGGATCTCTTGCAGTTGCTCGTTCGTATAAGGCTGTTTTTCCATGATTTATCCAAATAATTTTTTAATTTTCCGCAGTCCCTTGGCCAGGGCATCCAGTTCTTCCGTGGTATTGTAAAAGGCCAGCGAGGCCCGCGCTGTGCCGGGCACGCCAAATCGTTTCATTAACGGCTCGGTACAATGGTGTCCAGTGCGGATCGCGATCCCATCCAGATCCAGCATCGTGCCGATATCATGGGGATGAATCCCCTCGATCACAAAACTGAGCACGCCGGATTTCTGCTCGGCGGTGCCGATCAGGCGCAAGCCTTCGATCTCTTCCAGCAACTGGGTGCCATAGACAAGCAGTTCGTGCTCATACGCGGCGATCGGTTCCAGCCCGATTTTTTGGACATACTCGATCGCAGTCGCCAGCGTGATCCCGCCCACGATATTGGGCGTCCCCGCCTCGAATTTGTTAGGCAGGGTGTTGTACGTGGTTTTCTCGAACGAAACTGAGGCGATCATATCCCCGCCTCCCTGGTAGGGTGGCATCACCGCCAGATAATCCGCCTTGCCATAAAGCACTCCGATGCCCGAGGGCCCGTAAATTTTGTGGCCGGAAAACACGTAAAAATCGCAATCCAAGGCCTGCACATCCACCGGGATATGCGGAAGCGCCTGCGCGCCGTCAATAAGCACCGGGACCCCCTGGGCGTGGGCCGCCTCGATCATCGCCTGGATGGGATTGATCGTCCCCAACGAATTGGAGAGGTGCACCACCGACACCAGTTTGGTCCGTGGCCCAAGCAGTTTCAAATATTCATCAAAAATGATCTCGCCCCGGTCATTGATCGGGATCACCGTGAGCACCGCCCCTCGCTCGTCGCATACCATTTGCCAGGGGACAAGATTGGAATGATGCTCCATCGTGGAGATGAGAATCTCATCCCCTT
>JAVFAP010000024.1:0-15095 GCA_034002445.1 bacterium
GATACGAATTCTCCCGGGGGGTGGATGGTTGAGCATTATATGCGGTTCGGGTTGATTCCCGTTGGCTAAACCGCGCCTGCGCGCTTTGAATGGCCTGTTCCCGCGCATCCTGCGTCCGTGGGGCCATGGAACTGGAGCGGGAAGGGCTGGTCTGTTGCGGCGCAGTAGAACGGCTGGATGACCCTGTCGAACTGCTGGGAGGAGCGGCTTGCCGAATGGCTTGGCTCGCGGCCCGTTCCCGCGCACTTTGAATGGCCTGGGCACGGCTATCCTGCGTCTGCGGCGCTACCGAACTGGAGCGGGCGGGGCTGCTCGACTGCGGTGCGGCAGACCGGCTGGGTGAAGTCTCTCCCTGGCCACTCGCGGGCGCGGCTTGCCGCGTTGCGGGACTTGCCGCCCGCTGCTGGGCATTTTGAATCGCCTGTTCCCGCGCATCCTGCGTCCGCGGGGTGGCCGGACTAGCCCCCTGCGGCGTGGCGGAACGGCTAGAGGACGTTCCCGACTGAGTCGGGGCGGCTTGCCGAATCGATTGATTGGCTGCCCGCTCCCGGGCGTTTTGAATCGCTTCTTCTCGCGAACTCTGCGTCCGTGGAACAGTTACATTGCTGTTCGAATTGCCCGTCCGAGTCTCGGTGGAGCGTCCCGGTGAGACTTGAGGCTGCGAAGAATCGGTCCGACTGCTGCCAGGCCGAGTGTCGATCTGATCGGTACGTTCCCGTGCCCGCTCGATCGCCGCCTGGCGCGCATCTTGTGGCCGGGAAGCGGAAATACCCGGATCGCTTCCCACCGCGGCGCGGCTGTTCGAAGCGCGGTCCGTGGCTTCACGCACATTCACATCGCGACCCGGTTGGGTCCGCGCACTGGTGGCTCCATCGCGGGAAGACGACATGGTTTCCGCAGAAGCCCGGGCTTTGGACACATCGGCTGATCGATCTTGCCCGGCGTCTACCGAAGCCCCTCGGCTCGCGGAGGTCGCGGTCGATGATTGTAATGGACGGCTATCCTGTCCCGGTGTGGTTGCGGTACCCCGAGGGGTGGAGACGGCGGCGCCACTCGCGTCAGCCCGACGTCCACTTTCCCCACGAGCGGCGGAAGTGCGGACCGCATCTCTCGCGGAAGTGACGGTGGCTTTGGGATCCCGAACGGCTGCCCGTGTCGAAGAACTCATTCCCGTCAACCGGCCTTGCTCTGTCAGGGCCGGATTGGTCGCGCCACCACGGGTGTTGGCCATCCGGTCCGGAACCTCCCGCACATGCGAGGGGAAAAAATCACTATACGCGACTTGCACACTGTCTTTTCTGGCCTTGGTCTCGATACGCCGCCGTTCTGAAAGATTCGGCAGCGCATTATGGCCAATCGCAATCGATGAAGCCTGGCTTCGATCCAACGTGATCGGCGCCTTGGTGCGGAAATTCCCGGAATGGAAATCACGCGCCGGCATGACAGTGATCGCGCCAACCACATGCTGGTTTTGATAAATGTAATTATTATTGATGACAATATTCGTTACCGAGGTGCTATGCGAAGGCCGATAGAAGCGGTGCGAATGGCGATGCACATAGGTGTAATCTAACGAATACCATGGCACGTAGGGGTCACGCGGTCCCAAGGGGAACCAACCCATGCAGGCATCTGGATAAAGCGAATTGCCATACGAGTAGTTAAAGTACCGGCCATGGCGGGCATAAGTGAACGAAACCAGAGCAGGCCGCCAATAGGGACGATAGGTCACATGGCGCACTTCCCAGGGCACCCAGCACCAGTTATGCCGCCGTAGGTGGACCCACCGGCCGTAATGATAGGGAGCCCATCCCCACGGTTCGTATGAAACCCAGGTCCAGCCATAGGGATAGCGCCACGCCCATTCACCATCATAGTAAGGAGTCCAGTTGACAGTCGTTACCGTAGGACGCCATACCCGGCCATAGTCGCTGGTATCCACCCATTGGCCATAGCGGTCCAGGTCAGAGAGCCCCGCGATCCGCTCGGTCACCGCGGCTTTGTTCTCATAAACCGCCAGTTCGGCATCTCGCATATCGCACCAGCGGTCAAAGGTGTCTTCGGTGCGCAGATTCAAAGTCTGAAAACTGGCGGGATCGGCACTCGGCGCAAACAGACGCTCGCCCCGCTTGACGATGAAATAGGTATTATTACTTCTGAGAATTTTCGCTTCACCCCGGCGGACTTGCAGTTCGGTACTGCCATCCTCGGCGACGTCGAAACGAAGTTGGGTTTGGGTTGTCACCACCGCTCGCACCGTGGGTGTCAGAATTTCTAATGGGGGCCGATTGTATCCCGCTTCTTGCGCGGATACAGCCAGAGTCCCTTTTTGCAGATCAATCTGCCCCAGGGAATCATCCAAACTGAGGAAGTCAATATAAGTATCACGGCTTATCCGCAACACGACTTGATCTTCCATCTGGACTTCTACCCGGGCTCCTTCGCCCGCATACAGTTTATCTTCAACCAACAGCGGGGTGTTCACCAAGGCTGCCACCCAATCCTCATCGGTGGTGCGGAGCATGGTTACCGGCCCATCAACGATAGATAAACGGGCAACCCGCAGAGCGATTTTATCCGCATCGGAGTTTTGAGCGTAGACGGCATTCGTGCAAAGAAAACTTGTGGCGAGAAAGAATAGAACTGGCAGGGAGTAACGTTTCATTGTGCGCCTCCTTCATTTTTGGACTGATCCATAACTGGCGCGGATTGTCAAGATTGTGTGTCTGTCCTTTGCCTACTTTATCGTAAACAAGGCAGCATTGGCTAAGAGATCCCACGGATTGCGGAGCGTGAATCCGCTTTCCCATCCTCTTCTCATTATACCGTATTACGGAAAAATGTCTAATTAGGCACCATCCGCCTGGTTGCAAATCTAAACATTTTAATCGATAGAACTTGGAAGCATTGAATTTTTGCGGAAGCCGCCGGACAATACCCCCATGAATCAAACGTGGAATGGCGCACTTTCTGTCAGCCGTAGGGAACACCAGGATCAAGAGGGATTCATCACGTTTCCCTCCTCCCACAAACCGACAGATCTTCATTCTCGCAAAAAAGTAAATCCGTGGATTTTCCGGCTCCACACCTCCGAGGGCGGATGTTCTCATCCGCCGACCTACACACGAGAAATCAAGATTTGCCTTGAATGGGTCTCGATCCATGTCCGCGAAGGAGCCACTCGAACGCATACGCAGGGAGACGGTTGTGCATAAACTCTTTTGGAGTTTTGGAGTGCCCCAGCAAGACAAGGGGGAACTCATCTGTGATTTTTATTACCAAACCGGCCGCCATGCAGAATTGCGCCTGCCATGGCCCTCTCAACGTTTTGCTGGTTCCGGAGAATTGACGATCGCATTGAATAACGGTCTGCAACGCCCCTGGGGATTGGATTTTTCCTCAGGGACCGTGGAGGCCGGCAAAAAACTGTATCTTTTTTTGGGCAAGGAAGCCCAGACCTCTTTAATACGTGCCTTTACAAACCTCCCTGTCGATACCGAAGAACGCATCCTGACCTTGCAATTCGCCTCCGCCACGGGTGAAAACCGGGAACGCTGCCTGGCGCTAGAAGATCTGCCCTGGGAACTGCTCCACGATGGAGAGAAGTTCATCACCGAGCGCTACAATCTGCAGATCGTTCGTTCTTACACCCACGATTTATTCATCAATCAAGGGCAAGAGACCGCCATTTCGTCGTGGGGCATCCTGCTCGTTAGCCCCTTTGTTTTCAGTCCCGAGGAACAAACACGGGCCGTCGGACTCACTCCCCTTCCGATGGGGCAGGAAGAAATCCAAACCATCCGCAATCTGGAGAAGCGAACCTTCGGGCTTGTCCACGCCGGCCCCCCAGAAGATGGCCGGTCCGGCACGGGGATTACCCATTTCGCGGAATTGGAGAAAATCCTTTTTTCCAAAGGCGGGCCCCAGTACCACATGATTCACTTTGTGGGGCATGGCTTGATTTATGACGAAGAGCCCTGCCTTTGTTTTGAAAGCGAAACCGGCGGTGTGGATTATGTCTCGGTCGACCGGATGCGTAAACTCTTCTTGGCCGCCCGCCAGGCGGGAATCAAGGAAGTTCCCCCGGTCCTTTTTTTAAACGCGTGCAGTTCATCCAGCCGGGGGCGGTATTCCGCCGGATTCGCGGCCGCCCTGCATGATCTGGGCATTTGCGTCCTGGGGTATAAAACGGAAATCCGCGACGATACCATCCCCATCTTCGCCGCCCGCAGTTTCTATCAGTCCCTCTGCGTTGATCAATCACTGGAAACCCCGTATCAATCCACCAACGTCATCACCGCCGTGGGCGCCGCCCGCCGGGCATTACGGAAAGAGGGGAGCGAAAACAAGCCGCTCTGGGGCAGTTTTCGGGCCTATGTCCCTACAGATCTGTCCTTCCGGGTACTGGGGCGGGGGCTGCTCGAAAAAACCGTCCAGCATATTTACCGCTTTTTTGCCCAGTCCATGACCCCGTCCGATTACACCGAGCACCTGGCGCTCAGTTTTGTCTTCGCCTTGCTCTTTGGGACATTGATGGGCATCGCCAACCTGACCTTTATCTTCCCGGAAGCGGTGTCCTCGACCTATCTAACGTATTTGGAAATTTTAAGCGAATTGGCGCGGATTTTCATGATCGGCCCACTCACCTTTCTAGCCGCCTCCCTGCTCATCGCCTGGCAAACCCAGAAGAACCATCTTTTTCTGCTCCCCTGGGCCGGCCAAGTTCCCAAGGGAAAACTCCTTTTGTACCATGTCAAAACCTTGCCCATCGAGGTAGGAGCCGGATTTTGCTTTGCGCTTCTCCTCGGCTATTTTTTCTCCAGCCTGGATTTGTTGACCAACCAGACGGTTTCCTTCACCCAGCTGCCGGCCCTCTCCATTCAATCCTTCTGGAATGGATTTCAGGTCATTCCCTTCACCGCCATGACCGGGAGTTTGATTTTATCCAATTGGCTCTACCTCTTGCGGCGGGAGTCTCTGCATTCATACCGTACGTATCACGTGACCTTGATCATCCTGGGTCTAGTCTGTTTCGGGTATGTCATCTTGATGAAAGCCGACAGTCAAACCCCCAGTTACCTGCGTTTTGCCGTCTGGGAACTTTGCACTTTTTTAATTACGATTTCGTTTGGCTTAACCCTCACCAAGACCATCAAGGAAATCAGTTGGAGCGCCTCCCAAAAACGCAAAATCAAAACCGGCCTCTCGTGGAAAAAACTCATCCCCCTGCTGGGTGGCGCCAGCCTGGGCCTGTTGTTTTATTTTTTCTTGGAAGAATCGGTCCGGTTTGATCCCAACACCATCCATACCGCGATTCTGGAACGCAAACAAGAACTGGCCCAATCCGGGCAAGACAATCTGCAAGTGATTCGAGTGTTGGAACGGGCCCTCAAACAACGGGCGATCAGCGAAATCCCCGAAAGTACCCGGGATGTCGCCAGCGAGGATTGGCTTCTGAGTGTCATTTGCGCCGATTATTCGCTCTACAAAGCCACGCAGGAAACCGATAGCCAAGAATTCGCCGCCTACCTCAACGAAGCCAAAGCCTATCTGGATACCGCCAAAAGCCTCACGGCGGAAGTCCAATTCAAGGACTACTATTGCAATATCGCGGCCATGGTCAATATCTTTTCCGCCAACGCCGCCCCAACAGATCAGGAAAGGCTCCGTTTACTCAACGAAGCCTTGACCCACGCCAATCTCGCAATCACTAAGGACAACAACAATTTCGCTTATTTGGATACCCTCGCCCGCGCCGAAGCAAAATTGGCGGTGTTGAATCAAGATTTATCCCTCCTCAAACAGGCTGCCGGACATATCCGCCGGGCCCAGTGGAGCGCCTTCTTCCTCCGCAGCGACCGGGCGCGGGAAGTGCAGGATTCCGTCGCGCAAATGGCGGATTATATCCAAGAACAAATCAAAGCGATGGAACAAGCCCAGGCCGGAATCCCTTTACGTTAACTGGTGCAGAAAGCGGCTCACATCCCGCAAAGCCTTCCCCCGGTGACTGACGGTATGCTTCTGCGCGGAGGGGATTTCCGCAAACGTTTGCAAAAAAGGCGGGTAATAAAAAATCGGGTCATAGCCAAAGCCGCCATCCCCGATGGGCTGATACAGCAACAACCCCTCCACAGTCTGCTGCGTCTCAAACAAAACAGCCTCAGTAGAAGCCACCACCGCCGCACAGACAAACCGGGCCGTGCGTTCCGGCTCGGGAACGTCCGCCATCTCATCCAGCACTTTCAGCAGATTGGCGGCATCGCTGGATCCCTCCCCCGCCGCGTAGCGGGCGGAATAAATCCCCGGACGGCCACCCAAGGCGTCCACCACTAGGCCGGAATCATCCGCTAAGGTCAAAAAACCCGTCAAGTTCGCATAATGGACCGCCTTTTTGCGGGCATTTTCCACAAACGTGGTTCCGTCCTCTACCACATCAGGCAATGGGGGAAAATCACGGAGGGTCTTGATCTCCCAGCCCAAGTCCGAGGTGAGTTCTTCCATCTCCGTACGTTTCTTCTGATTACCGGTTGCGATCAATAAAGTTTTTATCATAGTAGGCTGATTGTATGGAGGAACGGGCATCGTTCCAAACTGGAATTTTCATTTTTCCACAGTAGCCAACGGCCCGATGTACTCGGTCGCGACCACGATATCATCAAACCAAACCTTGCTGACATGCCCCTCGGGCGCCTTGGTAATGTAGAGATACGTCCACAGATAATTGATGGTCAGTTCTTCCACATTGCGCCATAGAAATCCTTCAAAGCTGGTATCGCTTGTGGGATCCGGGTGCCACCAGCCGCCGGACCAGCGCCCCTTGGGAAAACCGGGACCGATATGGCTGGCGATCTGGCCATCCACCCGCCATAGTTGCCCATCAATCCAGAAGGCTTGTTCTCCGTTGGCTTCGTCTACCGGCTGGTTCATCTTCAACATCATTTCCACGCAAATCCATTTTCCCTTTTCCACCTGGGGTTTGGCCGCACCAGCCAAAAAGGGGGTCCCCCAATAGTTGCCATCGCCATGCTGATGCATGCCCTGCCAGTAGGAGTAAAAATCCCATTCCCATTTGGCACCATGCGGTTCAACCCCCGAGGTGAAGCGCTTGCCACCATCCGGTCGGGTACCCGCCCCGCCCTGGGGCCAGGGGGTCGAAGGATTGAAGCCCCCGAGGTGTGTCCCAAAATGATGAATCGGCGCGCAGTCCTCATCGAATTTCACATAGAATCGGGCATAAACCTGATCCTGCCCGGGCTGCAAGCGGCGGTACAATTGGCTGCCATCGCCATCCCCACCCACATGGGTCATCTGCAACGATTGCTTTCCCCCGCTGTTCCCTGGTTTATCCTCCGAGAACGACATCCGGTCCGGGCGAACAACTGTCTCCCAGCGGGATTTCAAATCCTCGACCGTGGGCGATTCGAAATTTTCGCGGAACAGCACACGGGCATCCGTTTCAATCCCCACATCCCCAGGGTATTGTGCAGCCAAACCTTCCACCTGCGCAGGCAAACGAGGGGAATCCTGCCCATACCCATTCCCTGAGCCCACCAGAAAGGAAGCCCCACAGAGAATGATCCACCCGATCCAATACCGCATATATATCTCCCTATACAAAGAAGGGGTCATTTCCAGACCCATTCCGCTTCTTATTAAAAAAGATATTCATTCCTACGATAACCGCGCGGGATTTCCCTTGCGCAACGAGACAGGAGGCCCGATGATTTCCGAGAGAATGATCGCGGAACGCAGAGGATCCGTTTGCGCCTGTTTGGCATAGTACTCCAGTACCGACCGCCGGGGTTTGGCCACCGTTTCGACATGTGCCAGGCGAACCGGTTCCAAACGGGGAGGCGTTGCGGGTTGAGGGGGTTGAGCCGATTTTTTCGGGGGCTTGCGGGGCCGGGGTTTGGGTTTCACTTCCTCTGGCTCCATCAAGACCGGCTTGGGCAGTTCAACCTCAAACAGTTCCCGAAAGATATCCGAGAGCGTTTCCCGCTTGGGCATCTCCGGTTCGGCGTCCATCGGCGCGGGGGAAGGCGCTGGCTCGGGAGAAGAATATTTCCGTTCTCGCGGTTTGCTCACGGGCCGTGAGGGGCCGTCAAATGACGGGATGGGCTCAGGAATCGAAGAGGTGTCCTGGTTTTGTTTTTTCTTCTTCTGCTCTTCACGCCAGTTGGAAAGCAAGGAAGAAGCCCCACTCGCGACGATAAAAATCAATAAGGCAATGGCTTGAATCCAATCTTCCATAGGAACCCCCTCAGATTTTGATCCTTCTATCTTATCACAATCAACTCTGGCAAAGAAGATGAAATCGTGAGGATTTCTCTGGGAAGAACGTTGGAAAAGTTCATTGATCTCTTTGCAAGCAATCCAAATCCGTTTTAAATGCCAGGGAACACACATGAATGCAGGTCTGACCCAATGATAAAACCAACACCGATTGCTCACACTCTCGCCATCATTCCCGCCCGGGGTGGCTCTAAAGGCCTGCCTCGCAAGAATGTCCGGCTGCTGGGTGGCATTCCCTTGATCGCCTACACCATCCGTGCCGCCCTGCACAGCCGTGTGGAGCGGGTGATTGTCTCCACCGATGACGAAGAAATCGCCTCCGTGGCGCGGCAGGCTGGGGCAGAGGTTCCTTTCCTGCGTCCAGCGGATTATTCGACCGACCAGGCGACATCTCTCTCGGTGTTGCTCCATGCCCTCGACTTCATGGAAACGAAGTTAGGCTACCATCCCAGACACATCCTCTTCCTGCAACCGACGTCCCCATTTCGGACCGCCCATCATGTGGATGAAGCATTGGATCGCTATCTTTCCATCGGCACAGCGTCGCTGATTTCTGTCACCGAGGTCCAGGAGTTTCACCCCTATTTCATGTTCCGCATCCAGCCGGATGGGATGATGAAACCCTTGATCGAGTTAGAGCAGCGGCCCCTGCGGCGGCAGGATCTGCCTCCATTCTACCGGATTAACGGCGCCATCTACATCAGTTGCCGCGAGTATTACCACAACCTTCCCGCCGATGCCGCCATTTTCGATTGGAACCACATCGCCGCCTATCCCATGGACGCCCCCAGTTCAGTCGATATCAACGACTACCTGGACTTTCAAAAAGCGGAACTCTTATTGAAACAAGAAATGGAACAAGGCGAATGAGAACCATTGCGGTTATAACCGGAACCCGTGCGGAATACGGAATTTTAAAACCGGTACTGAAAAAGATTGAAGCCTCGCCCGCGCTGACATTGCGCCTCATCGTGACCGGAATGCATCTGTGCCCGGACTATGGCTATACCGTGGATCAGATCGTGGCGGATGGCTTCCCCATCGCTGCCCGGGTAGAGATGATCCTCTCCAGCGATACCACCGCCGCCATGGGGAAAAGCCTGGGGATTGGAATTACGGGATTGTGTCACGAGATCGAGCACCTGAAACCCGATGTGGTATTGGTGCTGGGAGACCGGATCGAAGCCTTTGCCGGCGCCACCGCGGGATTATTCTGCGGTACCGCCATCGCCCATCTGCATGGGGGTGACATCACCCAAGGCGGGCTCGATGAGTACATGCGGCACGCGATAACCAAACTGAGCCACATTCATTTCCCCGCGACACCCAAAAGCCAGGAACGGATCCTGCACCTGGGCGAAAATCCAGACTTTGTCTACACCGTCGGCACGCCGGGGTTAGATGCCATCCTGGCGTTTCCCGATCTCAGCAACGCGGAAATCTCCGCCCGCTTGGGGATCCGCCTGCCGGACCGTTTCGTGCTGCTTTGCCAACATCCTATATCCACCCTGCCGGAGACCGCCGCAAGAGAACTGCGGGAAACCCTGCTGGCATTGCAGGAAGCGAGGCTCCCCACCATTCTCCTCTACCCCAACGCGGACGCCGGCAGCCGCCAGATGCTGCACGAAATTCGCCAAATGGCCAAGCAAGACTGGCTGATATCCTTCCCCAGTTTGCCTCGGGATCTCTACTGCAACTTGCTCAAGCGCGCCCTGATGTTGGTTGGCAACTCCAGTTCGGGGATGATCGACGCCCCCGCTTATGGTGTGCCAGTAATCAACATTGGCGACCGCCAGGCCGGACGCGAACGCGGCGAGAATGTGCTGGATTCTCCCCCCGAGCGCCATGCCATCGCTCATGCCATTCATCGCGCCCTGACAGATACCGATTTTATCGAAAAAGCACAAAACACGGGCAACCCCTACGGGGATGGCAAAGCCTCCGAACGGATCTGCCGCACCCTGGAGAATGTCGATCTTCACAAAGCCAAAGGGCAAAAGCAATTTGTATGCTAGCCCCACGGCTTGATTCCCTCCCAGGGCTTAGCCAGAGTATGCTTTCCACTCCGAGGCGGTGGCAGGAAGTGTGGCATCGAGATAGCGGCTGCGCTGATCGATAAACCACAAAATTCGGTCTACGGCGTACTGAATTTGGTCATGCAAATCCTTCCGTTTCACCCCGGTATAGGCTTCCATTTTTTCCGCATCCTCCAGCAACATCACTTGCATACGCTTCAATTCGGCCAGAAGTGGAGAATCCTCCGCAAACTGGCGTTGCAACGCGGAACGAAGAAGAGATACATAGAGAGCATGCATCTCTTCACATTGGTGGAATGGGCCGGTCACCACCCCGGGTTGGGTTGACCAAGAAGAGGAGTCGCCAAGCAGGGGATACTCTGGCGATAAATTATATTTCTGGCTTCCCGGGCCATAAAAACCCCAAACTTTGTCCAGGTCCCAGGGAATAATCTCCCATTTGCCTGGGACCGTTTCATTTTCTGGAGGATTTTGATACAGCCAATGGTTGTTAAAAAATCCATCCCAATTGCTGATCAAGATGGAAATCACACTATACCGGAGAAACGACTCCACCCGCATGTGGCGAAAGATGGATTCTTTCAGTTTGGCTTGATCCGTGGTTTGCAATGATTCGACAAATATACGTAATGCCGTGCGCCCGGCTTCCAGATTCGTATGTTTTACAAAATAAGTATCATTTTCCCATTTGTATAAATCTTGCTTGGAATCCCGGCCATTCATCTCTATAAAGCGCTCGTTGACTTGTTGAATCGCCAGGCACTGGGCATGATGTTTTTCTGGCAGGGTGGGATTTTCTATCACGCGGTACCAATCCGCTCGAGGCGCCAATACCCCCAGCGACCGAAAAAACCAAAATCCCATATACTCGACGATGGGCGCCGCCTTGCCAGAAGTCGTGGGGGACAGAGGCGTTTCTGAAACAAGATTGAGGGTGCGGTCGCCCCGATACTCTTCCCCTTTTAAAAACCGGATTTTCCGCCCATTGTTGGCCACTTCCAAGCGGATTCCATCGAAAACCTGCACCGTGGGAGTGCCCGGCTCGGAAACGATGGCAGCATAGTAGATGGTCTCACCCAGGGAAAGATGGGACAAGGGAGCCCCAAAGAGCCAGAGCAAGGGGATGGAAGAAGGGATTTCGCCATCATACACAAAGTAAGACGCGTATGGTCGAGGTTCTCCGATGTGGGGGAGTTGGAGTACCTGCCCATCCAATAACTGAACCATGATATTAAATCGGATCAGGGATTGAGAAGGAAAGCCTGGAACCGTAGCCATATAATGAGTGGTATCCCCATCTGTCCCTACGGGAACCATAGTGGCCAGGCCGCCCTCTTCTTCTGAGGATGCTCCTTCCCCCCCATAATGAATGGTCTGTTGATATTGAAGTACGACAGAATGGATTGAAACCGAGCCATCCAACGCCACCGTGATATCCACCGCTTGCATCGCGCGGGGATTTGGGTTCGATAAAAAAATTTGCACAATGGATGGATACGCGGGGATCCCCATCACGCTATTGGGTTGACCAGGGGTACCTTCTGGTGTTAACGAGGCACGCCAGGAATGCCAATCCTCACTGGGGAGATAGGCTCCGATTCGTTCCAAGGAACTTTTATATCCATCAGCCCCCAGCGGCCAGGGGAACTCATCATCATAGCGAATCTCATCCGCCGGAATCCCATCGGCACGACGCAACAGGATCCGCTCACCGCTGTCATCCAAGCGTCCCTCATAGGGCCCGTACACCGGATCGGTGGCAGATTTCCAACAGGCGTGCCCAGGATTTTTGGCAACGACAACATACCCATCCGCCGCACAAACCGCCCCTACCGGAAAACGATATTGAATGCCTTGCGTGAAACGATACCCGGATAGATCCACCGCCTGCGCGCCGGGATTGTACAATTCAACAAATTCCCTCTCGCTTCCCGGCTCGGGAACATAATCCACTGGATTATAGTAGATCTCATTCAGTACGACATCGGAATACCCCAAACCAAACCCATGAAACTGCAGAACAACCACGAACACCAACTGAAATTTCCAAGTTCGGAACATGCCCATACCTCCTAGTTCCCCAAAAAAAGGCTCGAATTCCCGTTCAGGCCCCATCTGAATCCTGAATCACGACGCAACACACGCTTCCCTCAATATATCATACAATATCCATTTTGTCTGAAAATTCTCAAAATTTTCCCATTTTAAACACCATGACACGCAATCCAAGATAAAAATTATCTCACCCAGCCCCAGTTCGATGCTATACTACAGAAAAATCACGATCAGGAGAAGCATCCATGACACCCGTCACAATGTACCACAATCCCCGTTGCAGTAAAAGCCGTCAAACCCTGGCCTTGCTCCAAGAGAAAGGCTGCGATCCGGTCATCATCGAATACCTCAAAACACCACCCACGCCTGAAGAACTCGATACCATTTTACGGAAATTGGGGATGGAACCGCAGGATTTACTGCGCACAAATGAGAAGCGCTACAGCGAATTGGATTTGGGAACGAAGACGTTAAGCCGCGACGAACTGATCCAGATCATGGTAGATAATCCGGTCTTGATCGAACGTCCCATTGTCCTCACCGAAAACCAGGCGGCGATCGGACGCCCTCCCGAAGCCGTGTTGGACTTACTCTGAACCATAAACAGGAAGGGGGTCCAAAGACTGGACCCCCATGTTTAGTTCTTATCAATTGGATCAATTATTCGGGATACACAAAACCGGCTTTTTCGATCCGGTCAACCACTTCCTTCATCACCTCTTTATCCACGGTCAAGGCAATCCGGATATACCCTTCTCCGCCTTCGCCGAATCCGTTGCCTGGGGTAATCAGCACACCGGCTTTTTCCAGGACTTGTGTCGCGAAATCGGCTGAAGAAACCCCCTTGGCGGGAACTTTCGTCCAGATAAAAAACGTCCCCTTGGGAATCCGCACATTCCACCCCAGGCGATTCAAACCGGCACAGAGGACATCCCGGCGTTCCTTGTAAATTGCCGTGGTTTCGTGAGTAAAATCCATATTTCCGGTGAGAGCGGCAATGGCGGCGTGTTGCAGGGGTTCAAAGATCCCCATATCCACGTTGGAACGGACCTTCCCCAGCGCTGCCAGCACTTGCGCGTTCCCCACCGCGTACGCGATACGCCATCCGCTCATGTTAAAGACTTTGGACATGGAGTGGAACTCAACCCCCACCTCCTTCGCTCCCGGCGTTTCCAAGAACGAGGGTTGGCGCGCGCCATCATACACCGCTTCCGAATAGGGGCAATCGTGGGCCACGACAATATTGTGCTTTTTGGCGAACGCGACAACTTTTTCGAAATACGAAACCGGTGCCAAGGCCGCGGTCGGGTTGCCGGGGAAATTCAAATACAGCAATTTCGCCCGCTTACAAACCACTTCGGGAATCGCGTCCAGATCGGGCATAAACTCATTGGCTTCGGTCAGCGGCATGAAGTGCACTTCTCCCCCCGCCATCAGCACACCGGGAATGTAGGCGGTATAGCAAGGATTGGGAAGCAGGACAATATCGCCCGGATTGACGAACGCCATCGGCATATCCGCCATGGCCCGCTTGCTGCCGATCGCGCTGAGCACTTCGGTATTCGGGTCCAAATCGACATTGAAATTGTTTTTATACCAATACGCCACCGCTTTGCGGAACTCGGGCAAGCCTTTATAGGACGGGTAATGCAGGTTGGCGGGATTCTCCGCGGCTTGCTTCAGGGCTTCGATCACATAATGAGGGGTGGGCCGGTCTGGATCGCCGACACCCAAGTCGATAACTTTCACGCCCTTGGCTTGTTGCTCCGCCTTCGCGGCATCCAATGCGTCAAACAGGTATACCGGCAAGTGTTTGAGTCTTTCTGCACCTTTGATTTCCATAAGTACCATACTCCAAGTCATATAAATTCTAAAATTTACTCTCGTTACGATTTGATTGGGTTGGGATGGGGGACCACCTGGATGCTCTCCCCATCGCATGATTCCGCGGCATTACGCGTTGGGATCTGGATGCCGATCGGCTGGATTGTAGGGATATTTAATAAACAAGGCTTCAAAGGGCTCGTTCGTATCGTTAACCAAGCAATGGGAATCATGGGGATCCACACGGATAGACATTCCCGGCTGGCAGCGGATTTCTTCTCCATTAATAATAATTTTGGGGGAACCCGAGATAAAATAGAAGGTCTCTTCCACTTCATGATGGAGATGCTGGCCATAATCCTTGGAAGATTGGCCCGGTTTCATCCGGAGCAGGCCCCACTCGACATGGGGTCCTTGGACCATGTAACGGACACCGGAATCCCCCAGCGACCAGGGCAGTTCGTTTGCATCTTTAATAAACATAGATTACCTCGTATAAACCTTCGTGACGGGATGACGTGCGATAAAGGGGATTTGCTGCAAAGTGAAACCGTATTATATCCGAAAGAACAAAAGGAACAATTGGCTTGCTTCTCTTGTGTACTTGTCGCCGGGGATGAAAAAAAGGCCGCAGTAACTGCGGCCTTTTGGCTTGTTTGGGAACAGTGACTTAGTACATCCCGCCCATGCCCGGATCGCCACCCGGAGCCGGCATCGGCTTTTCTTTTTCGGGGATTTCAGTGATCAAGGCTTCGGTGGTCAGCAACAGCCCAGCGATCGAGGCCGCATTCTGCAGCGCGGAACGGGTCACCTTGGTCGGATCGATGATCCCGGCTTCCACCAGGTCCACATATTCGCCCGAAGCGACGTTCAAGCCGCGGTTGCCGT
>JAVFAP010000025.1:0-14947 GCA_034002445.1 bacterium
CCAGCGCAGCATGGTCTCGTGAGAAAAGAGCGGGGTACGGGAAAAAACAATCGCGAACGATCCGATGTACAACGCCAGCGGCACCACCCACAACAAGGGGATGGGCGAGAGGTCGCGGGTGAGGTAATTGGTTACCGCCAACAGCAGGCCAGAAGGGACCAGCGAGAGGAGAACCCAATGGAGACGGGTCTTCCATTGAATGGGATTGGCCGCCGGGCCTGATTCCTGCTGGAACTCTTCCTGAGTTTCCTCTTGTTTGTAGAACAAAAAGAGACAAGCCAGCACCAGCCCGCCCAAGACGGCATAGCCCAGCCGCCAGAGGTGGCTTTGGCTGGAGAGCCGTAAAAAGGGCTCAATCAACAACGGGTAGCCAAGCAGAGCGAGTAGACTGCCGAGGTTGCTGGCGGAATACAAAAAATAGGGATCGCCGGATTCCGCATGCCGGCTGACATGAAACCACCGTTGCAGCAGGGGCGACATGGTGGAAAGCACCAGGAAGGGCAGCCCCACCCCCGAGAGTAAAAGCAGCAGCACACTGGTGATGGGCGATGCGCTGCTGACAGCCGCCAGCATGGGATCGATCCGGATGGGCTGCACCCAGACCGCCAAGGCAATCAGGATCCCCTGAATCAGCACTTGCACCCGCACAGGCAGCCAGCGCGAACTCAGGTAGGCGTATAGATATCCCAACAGGAGCACGGCCTGAAAAAAAAGCAGGCAGGTATTCCACACCGCCGGGGCGCCCCCCAACAGGGGCAGGATCATTTTCCCCACCATGGGCTGGACACAAAATAGCAAAAATGCGCTCAAGAAGATTGTGACCGAAAAAAAAGGAACCATAATCTTAAGTACCCATTCTTAACCTGATAGGCTAAAGATAAAACCAATCCGCCGCGAACCGAAGGATATCGCTGTTCCATCGTAAACCGAAGCCGATAGTCCTTCAATCACCACGGAAGACAAGGAGAGTCACGTGGCTTCGTCCGTTATACCGACTTGGATCGGTACCCCATTGAATCCCGCCATCCTTGGCGAGATCGGTGCGTTAGGCGCTTTTCCCCCCGTTTCCATCGAGACTCCGGATACAGAAGAAACCAGGACCTATCGGATTTTTTCCACTTCCGGATATCGTGACAAAACAAATCAAAATCAGGGATTTTTCCGGATGATCCGCTACCCGGCGGAGTCGGACGAACCGGTGCAGTGCCATTTTCTTCGCAAAGTACTCAACGCGGATGGCGTGGTGCAGATTACCACCGTGGATGCCAATTGTCGCTCAGACGCTCTTCTGTCCCCCATATCATGGGTTTATCAAAACGAATTTGAAGACGGAGAAGGAAATTCCCTGAAATCATTGGAAACCTCCGAAACCGCCCGAGTAAACCATGGCGAGTTGCACATCCTGCGCATGGGGCGGCTGTACAAAACTACGATTCCCCACCCCTTCACCACCGATTGGTGTCTTTTGGGTTCGGTTCCCCACCTCGGGAATCCCATCGAAACCCCTTTTGATCTCTACGAATCATTCATCAAACGTAAAAGCAGCTATCGGATTGCCCAAGGCGGAACCGTCGATTTCCAATGGGATACCCAGTCCATCCAGACCAAGGTATTCTATTTGACCGGAGCCGGTTCATTACCCTATGAATATTATGTCGATTCCTCCCAACGGATTTTGCTCGTGATCATGGGGTGCCTGGTTTTGATTCTGGATCCCCTTGCAGAAGAGAAGTGTACCCAACGGATTGAAGCCCTCCGTGCCCAAATTCTGGAGAAGCAGCCATGATCCAGCCCTTCAAATTGGACCGGCGCCGTTTTATAGGTGCCGCCTCCAGCGCTACGTTGGCTTTGAACGCCCCATTCTCATTCGCCATCGCGGATTCCACTCCGCCGAATTTTCTCCTCATTCTGACCGATCAGCACCATGCCGAAGCGCTCTCCTGCGCTGGCAACGCCTCCCTGCAGACGCCTGCCCTGGATGCGCTAGCCCTGCGAGGCACCCAGTTTACGCAAGCCTACTGCACCTCGCCTCTCTGTTCCCCCTCGCGGAGTTCGCTCTTCACCGGACGCATGCCTTCGGAGACCGGGGTAATCAGGAACGGGCGCGCGATCCATCCCAACATCCCCACCCTTGGGCCCTGGCTGCAAAGCGAAGCCTCATACCAAAGTTTCTACGCCGGGAAATGGCACATCCCCCACTCCGCCACCGCCTCCATCCCTGGATATACCATTCTCACACCGGGGATCAACGGGCATGGCCAGTTGGGGGATGGGAGTGTATCGGAAGCCTGCGCGGGTTTTCTGCTCCATTACAAATCCAACGAGCCTTTCTTTTTGACTGCATCCCTCACGCAGCCCCATGATATTTGCCAGTGGCTACGGCTGAATACCCATAATCAAGCCGAATTACGCTACCCCAGCCTCGCGGAATCCCTGCCGCCACTCCCCGCGAATTTTTCCATCCCATTAGAAGAACCCCAGGCGGTGACCCAGTTACGCCACAGCAATGAACCCGCAGTGGGAAAATGGGAAGATCTGCATTGGCGATACTATTTATGGAGTTATTACCGGATGGTGGAGATGGCTGACGCCGAAATTGGGCGGATTCTGGACGCCTTGGAAGGCAGCGGCCTGGCCGAAAATACAGTCGTTCTCTTCACCGCCGATCATGGCGAAGGCTGCGCCCATCACCAAATGGTGCGTAAAAGTTCGCCTTATGAAGAGTCGGTCAAGGTGCCGTTCCTCGTCAGCAACCCAACTCATATCCGGCAGCAGGCGGTTAACACGGAACGGCTGGTATCGGGATTGGATCTGTTCCCCACCCTTTGCGATTTTGCTGGATGCAAGACGCCAGAAGGAGTGATGGGGCAAAGTCTGCGGCCCTGGCTGGAAGGCAGTGACAAGACCGGGCCCGAATCTATCCTCATCGAATCCTTCGAAGGTCAAGGACTCAGCATTCGCTCTCACTCCTGCAAATACACCACGTTCGTCGAGGGTCAGGAAGAGCAACTATTCGATCTGCAAATCGACCCCGGCGAGACCAGAAATCAGATCCACGAGCCTGGCTTCGCTGCTATGCTGGCTTCGCTTCGTCGCCAAGCAGAGGCATGGCGGCAACGGAACCACTGAGAAAAAGGGGCGGCTGCGCCGCCCCTTTTTTGCATTTTGTTTCTGCTGCTTCTTGTCTTGCTGCTTCAGCGGGTTAATACCCTTTGGATTTATCCACAACATTCAAAAGCGGTTCTCCAGTCGCGAAGCGTCGAACATTTTCTCGAACCAGCCCCCAGGCCAAATCACTCCCCTCGGTGGACCAGCCCGAAACATGAGGGGTGATAATCACATTATCCATGGTCCATAGAGGATGCTCTTCGGGCAATGGTTCGGGATCGGTCACATCCAGGGCGGCTCCTGCGATTGCCTTGTTCTGCAAAGCCGCGGTGAGATCGTCCTGATGAACCGTCCGGCCCCGTCCAACGTTGATGAAGTAGGCGGAAGGCTTCATCAATTCAAAATAGGATTTGCCAAAATAGCGCTCGGTCTGCCTGGTCAACGGGACCGTACTGACCACAAAATCGGCTTTGGGGAGATACTGCTCGATCTCTTGAGGCGGCACGACCCTGCGGACATAGGGCGGGCGTGTAACGGGGGCGGGATCGATCGCATAGATTTTCATCCCCAATCCATCCGCCTTTTCCGCGATCTGGCTGCCGATCCCCCCCAATCCCAAGATCAGGAGTGTCTTCCCTTCCAGAACAAAGCGGGGAATGCGATCCAAACGCGTCCATCTCCCCTGCAATTGTTCCTTGTACTGGGCTCCGAGGCCCCGGGAAAACATCAGCATGTAGCCCATCACGGTGTCGGAGATGGACGGCCCCGATTTGGCTTGTCCATTGGTGAGCACCAGGGAATGAGCAATCAATTCGGGATACATGAAGTTCTCCACCCCCGCGCTATAACTATGGATCCAGCGCAATTGGGGAGCGGTGCGTAAAATTGAGGGTTTGACAAAGGCCAGACAGCCATCCGCATCCTGAATTTCTTTTTCTAACTCCGCCTCGTTACGGACATTCACGATCCGCAATCCGGGGGCGATGCGTTCCAAGTTCTGGACCAACGAGGGGCTGTAGCGCAGGGTAACCAGTTTTTTTGGAGAAGTCCAACCGGGCGTTTCCTTGGTGGGGGAGGGCCCAGCCTTCAAGCCCAGGTCGATCAATTCGGGAGACATGTGGAATCCTGTGAGGAAGTGGTAAACAAGTTCGATATTCGCTTTGGGCGGTTCCACACCGGTCCATTCTTTGTAAAAGGGGATATGGATGGTGGTCAAAATCTCCTCCAGCGGCTTCCCTTCGTCAATCGCAGATTGAACTTGATCCTGTAAGGCTTCCAGGTATCTGGCTTGGGTATTCAAGAGATCTTTTCCCGCCGAGGGACCATGACCGGGGCAAACCGTTTGGATATCCAGTTCCGCCAAGGCATCCAGAACATCGATCCAGCTGGTCAGATAACATTGGCCCAGATAGTTGTACGCTCCATTTACGCACACATCTCCTGTAAACAAAATCTTTTCGTTGGGCAGATAGACCACCACATCGCCCCGGGTATGAGCATGGCCATAGTACAAAAATTCGACCCGGCGTTGGGAATCTTCAATCACTAGGTGCGTATCAAAGTATTGGGAAGGTTCCACAAACGAAGAATCCTGAAAGCGTGGATTGCGGCTGATCCAAGATTTGTATTCTTCCCGCAAAAGAGGCCAAGCCTCCCGGGTATTCTGTTGGGCGGTTATGACCGCGCCTTCCGCCGAGAAAACCCCATTGCCCAGCACATGATCGCCATGCACATGGGTATTGAGAAGCAGCCGAATGGGTTTATCTGTCGTTTTGCGAATGTCCTGAACCACGGCCTCGGCTTCATCGGGGAAGTTGGAATCGATCACCAGGACATAATCCTCCATCACCACCCAGCCATTGTTACAGCCCTTATCCGTGGTTCGGAAAAAAACGCCGGGGGCGACTTCCGTAACCTGCTGGGCCCATCCCTGGCTCTCCAATCCAACCAGCGCCAGAAGACAAAGAACGCTGCTCACCAAAATCGAATGTTTCTTCATGCATCCACCTCCGTTTTTTTTTAAATTTCTGCTTTCTCTCCAAAGACTTTTCATCCCCATGGACCGAATCGAAGCCCTTTGACGAAGAAATCCGGCATCTTTTATGGGAAAACTAGAAATTTTTTCGATTTCTCTGTATTATAGTGTGCGTTTCTTTGACATACTCCGGCAAATTCGGCGGCCAGGGTTGTGTGTTTCACACAAGGCACGAACCATCCGGCCACAGCGAGAATCAAGAGGAGTTGTGTTCTCATGCAAAGTCCACCCATTTTCAGCCCGCAAGAAGCCATGAGCCACATCGGCGCGAATGAAATATTCTTGGTCGAGATCATCGATCAGTTTTTAAAAGACTCTCCCAGCCAAATCGCCAAGTTAGAGTATGCGGTGCAAGAGCGCGAATACCCCGTTATTTGTAAACTCGCGCATGCCTTAAAATGTTCCATCAGCAATTTTGTCGCCCTCCCAGCCATTGAGGCTGCCGAGGATATCGAGTTCTGGGGCACCCAGCGGAATCCAAACAAAGTCGAGAAAGCCCTGGCCCACTTTCAGGAGGTCATCCACGAGCTGAATGCCGCCCTGCTGCAGTATAAGAAAAATTTCTACGCCGGTAAAACGGATTCATTCTGACCTTCCGGCCACCATCCGGCCCATCCTTCGAGTCAACGGGATGGGTGCCAAACCGCTTGGCTGCCTCTTCATTTCCATCATTGCCGTTTTTATACGTTTTTTTGCTCTGGTTGAAAAGGGTGGGTCCATGGATTGCGCAGTAAAAGAATGGCCATTCCCGCCCCCGTTTTATCTCCCATCCCCCCCATTATTACCACCCCAGCAGGTGTTGGCCGGATCCCCCATCCAGCCGGGCATTGAATCCGGATTGCATCTGCATTACGCTTGAGGGGTGCGATTGTATTTTGGGGAGGTCTCCAATGTGATATTTTCCGGTCGGTTTAAAGACTCACCACGCCCATCCGGAGGGGTCGGCTTATAATAGTAAAGAGAAATGACATGAATACACCCTTGCATCCACGCATACTCTGGTTAAAAACGTTCTGCCAAAAGCACCCCCGTTGGATCAACACCATTCTGGTTATGGTATCGATTGGGTTCGTGGTTTCAGTTTGTGAAACCGGGTTTCGCCTGTATATCCGTACCACCGATCCCATCCTGGCCACCGCGATCCAGCGCTTCGCCTGGGAAGCGGCCCACGAAGACACCAAAAGCCGGTTTGTCCCCCACCCGTATCTTTCCTATGCCCCCCGATCCATCGAGTACAAGAACGGAGGAATCCAGATTCGCGATCAGTATTTCGCCTTCCAAAAACCAGAGGGAACCCTCCGTATCGCCTGCCTGGGTGGTTCCACCACGATGGAACAGTACCCCCTTGTTCTTACCGATGCCGTCAAGGCAAGGTTGGGTGAAACGCAAGCGGTCGAGGTAATGGATTTTGGCTGCGACGGCTGGACCCTGATTGAGTCCACCCTCAATTACATGCTACGAATCGCGGACTTTTCTCCAGATTATGTAATCGTCCACCATGGCGCCAACGACATCGCCGGCCGGTTGTGGCCCAATTACAAACCAGATTTCACCCACTACCGCAAGCACTATGAGGAACGGTGGCTGGGCTGGTTCTCACGCAAGTACCTCTCCTTCAGCTGGATGGTAACCTCCTTGCTGCACCGATCGGGAATGTCGTCGGTAGATATCTTGAATTTGACCACCCATACGGTTCCCTATGAAACCCTGAACACCGAGTACGAGCCTCAAACCTTGTATCCGTTCGAAAAATATTTCCAAGTACTCTTCCTGCTTTGCCAAGTCCAGCAGAGCCATCTTATCTATATGCCGATGGCCTATTGTGCGGAAAAAAAAGATTATTTCGATTTGGCTTTGATAGAATCCTTCAATCAAAGCGGACGGCGGATCGCGAAAGAACTATCCATCCCTGTTGTCGAAGCCGGGCCACTATTGCAGGGGCGGCCCGAACTCTTCAAGGATGTTGTCCACCTCACTCCCGAAGGCAACCAGATCAAAGCCCAACTTCTTGCCGACACGATCGCCTCGATCGAGAAAAATCCATGACACAACAGCACCCGGCTTTAGCCAAGGCGGCTTCAACCGGGCTGACCACTCTTTCTCTTTCAATACCGCAATACAGGGTTTTGTGATGTTTCCACCGCCTGCTGAAGGAATCGGTCGAGATCCGCTTTCATCTTGCGCAGCGAGGGCTTGTGCAGGTACATCATGTGCCCGGCATCGTAGTACTCGAACCGTACATGATCTTGGATGGTTGGATGGATCAGCATGTGGTCGAAGGTATGTTCCGCCGCCAGAAAGGGGGTGGCCATATCGTAATACCCACACTGCACCAGGATTTGCATATATGGATTCTTGACCATTGCCTGGCGCAAATCCTCCGCGACATTGACATAGCGATTGATGTAGTTCCCCCAGTTCCAGGGGTGAACACGGCCCGTCAGGATTTCATAGGGCAGGTCGGTTACGTATTGCAACTCGGCGCGCACATAGGCGTTGAACGCCGCGGTATAGGCGCCTTGGACTACATTGAAACTGGGGTCGTATTCCGCGCCCTCCCCCGCGTCATCCCGGTCAATTCCCTTGTAACGGCTATCGAAACGGCCAAGCGTTCGCCCGGCCTCGCGAAGCAATTCCTTGCCAAAACGGCTGTTTTCAATCCGTAGCTGGGAGCGTTCAATATACTCCGCATCGAGTCCGGTCAGCCGGGCCAGCCGTGTCGCGACGGTATGCCGGGTTGCATTGGGCAGGCGGCTGCCTTGCAGCAATGCGGAAGCATATTCACCCAAGGCAAACACGCGGGCTTCTTGCACCACCTCTTCCAGGGGCTTGGTCTGCAAATCCGCCTCCAAGCGCTGATGATACCAGGCGGACGCGGTATAGGAGGGCAAATAGAGGATATGCGGCAAGTCGTTCCCGGCATGGAACAGAATCGTTTGAAAATCCAGGATGGCCGAAACAAGGATGATCCCATCCAAATAGAGGCCGTGCCGGTCCAGCAGGTAGTTCGACAGCCCACTGGCCCGAGTGGTCCCATAACTTTCACCCGCCAGAAATTTGGGGGAGGCCCAGCGCTGATAGCGAGTGGTGTATAAGCGAATAAATTCACCCACCGATTCGATATCCTCGCGAATTCCATGAAACTCGCTGGGATTGGTCTCTTCGACAACCCGGCTGTAGCCAGTGGAGATGGGATCGATAAACACCAGATCGGTCTGATCCAAAATGGAACAATCGTTATCAACCAAATCAAAGGGCAAGGATGTCGGATACCCATCCTCATCCAAGTCCACCCGCTTTGGACCAAAAACCCCCAAGTGCAGCCAGACAGACGAAGCCCCAGGCCCTCCATTAAAAGCGAAGGTGATCGGCCGCTTGGCCTGGGTGGATTCGTCTTCTTTTTCGTACGCAATGAAAAAAAGTTTGGCTCGGGGTGAGCCGTCTTCTTTTTTCATCACCATCGTCCCCGTGCGGGCCCGGTAGGAAACCGTCACCCCTTGGATCAAGACACTGTGCGTGGTTTCGATGATTTCATCAACGGCTTTCTGCTCCTCCGCCCCATTCTTCTCTTCGGTCCACCCCGCCGATCCAAGCAATGCCAAGGCAAGCATGACCAGCTGCATTTTTGTATAGAATTTCATAGACAATCCTTTCATCCCAATTAAAACTGGATGGTATCGCGGCGGCCGATCGAAAACGCCTGCCCCAAACAGGGGCCAATCGCGTAGTAGGCCTGGTTCCCCGGCGCATAACAGAAGGGGCGGATTCGTTCGATATCCGGCCGCCCTTGGCTATCCAAACCGCTCTCATCCACTTTGATATCCAGGATTTCTCCGACAAACTGGGTATGCAAGCCCAGTTTGAAGGTGTGGACCACCTTGCATTCCAGCACCATGGGAAACTCCTGAATATAGGGCGCGTTGACCAAGGTACTTTTCACCGGGGTCAGTTTCAATTCGTCAAACTTGTTGACCGAACGGCCGGAACTCATCCCTACATAATCGGCTTCTTTCACCTGATCCACCGAGGGAATGTTAATGGTGAATCCCTGGTGAGCGGTAAGACATCCGTAGGTGTAGGTCGCTTCCCGAAGAGAAATCGCCACACTGGGAGGCTGGCTGTTGCAGATGCCACCCCAGGCCACGGTCATCAGGTTCGGTTGATTCTTTTTATCATACACCCCGACAATCAAGACAGGCGTAGGATAAAGGATGGTTTGTGCGCCAATTGATTTTTTCATGGGAATGCCTCATTTCTCGTTTTTCAATTCATGGTACGCCATTCGTTTACAGGGACTTTGGGCTCATAAACAATTTGACTCTGAGCAACCGGGGAGCGGTTCCCCGCCGCATCCCGTACTTGCACATAAAGCACGTGTATCCCCGGTACCGGGGATAAATTCCACACGACGGAAGACTGGAACGGGATCCAATCTTCAGCAAAGACCGGGGAATCGTTGACCCGCATCCAGGCCGCTTCGCCTTGGATTTGGAGCGAGACCCGGACTTGCGAGTTTGTCGTCACCACCTCTCCCCCATTGATCTGGAATGATTCAATCGTCAATCCGGGAGAGACAGGAGGCTGAACGGCCCAATCCAGGTGCATTTCATCATTATCAGCCAATGCTTTTAAAACCATCGTTTGCGGAACCGCCTCGCCAAGAGGAACCGTCTTACCTGGAAGCCAGAGCCCCGCCTGGACAGCAGGATCGGTTTCCGCTGGGCCTTCCGCCCCCCAGACCACGACATCCACAATCTGTTTCCGATCCGGCTGCGCGAACGCCTCGATGGCATACAACGCCACAATTTCGTTGGGCTGGAAGGCAGAAGTAGAGCCCAACTCATCCAGCCACCACAGAACACTCTTTCCTGGCTGGAGAGAATAGGCGGGGAAGCGCAGCCATTCCCCCACCGCAGGCCGATAGAGGCAATAGACACTCAGATCGACAGCGTCACGCCGGAAGGGGGAAAGGCTCAGACCTACCCTATCCTGCGCCGGGGAGATGCCAGAAAGGTCGAATTGTGCCAGGCAAAGCCCCGCCGCGAACTGTGTTTTGGCGAAGGGGAGAATTTTAAGATCATCCACCACCCCGCGAAAGCCCTGGCTGCTGGCCAACCCAATTTGCAGGTCTAGCCGGTTGGGCTGCATGCGGGAACGGTTGGCGCTCATCACGATGCGACGATTATTGACGTACACCGAAACGATTTCCTCGGCGGAATCGTACGTCCCCGCCACATGCACCCATTGATTTGCGCGCAAATTGGCTTCGATTTCCTTCCTGCCGTAGTAGACCCGGTTCAGTCCGTCGAACGGCGCGGGCATGAAGCACGGTTCCATCCGGTCCCAGCTAAATGGGCCATACCCCAGCATCAGTGTATAGTTAAACTGATTCGCATCGCCTTTTGTAACGATCACCGGATTCCCCGTGGAAATGGTGTTGGGCTTGATCCAGGCTTCGACCGTCACCGCCCCGGTCAGGTTCAAAGAATCGGCATGGGGGATTCGGATATTCCCCCGGCTACCATCCAAATAAACACCCTGGCCCAGGCGACCAGCCTGCTTCGCTGCGGAGCCAAATAACTGCACCGGATGCGTAAAAAGGCTGAGATCATTCACAGCCGTGCCAGACTCATTGAAATGCAGGAGCAAACGGGGTGCGGTATTGACGGTCTGAACCGTGAAGGTTTGTTGAATCCCCGTGCCATCCTTGGCCACTCCTTCGATCACAACTAAATCTTCTCCTTCCCGATGGGGAACACCTTGCAGCCGACCGCTTAGCGGATCGATCGTCAACCAAGCCGGGGCGGTTTTCAACTGATACGCCAGGCGGCCCTTGTTCCGGTAATTCGCCACAACCGGCATGTAGGAATAGAGTTCACCCACGGAGGCTTGGTAGACCGGCTTGGAAAGAAACGACACCCCTTTATCCCGTTCGATCCATTCCGCCAAATCACGGCGGCGCATCGTCACATACGATTTGAGAAAACTAACCGTGCTGGTATTGGTTTGCAGCGCCAGACGGGCCTCCTCGATACGCTTGGCCATCGCTTCTTCGGTGAACACCGTATCCAGCAGCCGATCGATCTCGCGGTAGTAGAGCGTGCCAAAGTATGGATGATTCAAGATTTGGTTCACCGCATCAAATTTGCTACCGCGAAAATGGGTGTATTCCTTGCGGAAGGTCAGATCGCTGGGATTGGTGCCGTAGCGGAAGGTCCCATTCAGATCCCAGGGGAGAATGTAGAACTGCTGGTTCGACAGATTATGATAAAGAACATAGTTATGCCCGTGATCGGTAAACGGTGAATCCCAATGGGCCACACACGCCGCCACGGCCATCCAACGGGTAAAATTTTCAGGATTCAAAACGGAATAGACCTGATCCATGTAATCCGGATCGGTAGGCCGGCTTTGGGTCAGCACCCGGCAGAACTCGATGATATCGCTAAAATCATCCTCTTCTTCATTGGTTTGCTTGATATAACAGCCCCGATACAACTCCGGATCGTCCCCGACATAGCGCCAGGTCGCCTTGTTATCGGGAGTCCCATCCAGATTGGTTTTATATAAGTTCCCATCATCGTCATCGAAAAAGAGACGGCGGTTCAAAAATTGGCCATCGGGATTTTCAATACAAACCCGGTATGGCGTCCCCGCCGCCGGCCCCCCGTTGAGATGCAAACGGACAATCTCGCTTTGCAAGCTGGGTAAGCCAGCATCCCAAAACAATTGATAGGCCAAGTGTTCTCGCAAAATCCAGTTGGCATCCGTCCCGTTGAAGTTCAAGCGCCGAATTTCGTTGCGAAACAGTTGGTTGTGGGGAAAGCGGATTTTAAACCGCCCATTCTTCACCCGAGACCGGCCCCGGTGGCGGATTTGAACATCATAGTAGATCTGATCGTTTTCATAAAAACTGGCGGGGAAATACTCGTCCGTCGTATACCGATCCAAAAATTGTTGCCGCACGGAAGGCAGCATCACCACTCGGAAAACATTCACTCTCTCCCCAGCCAGAGGCGATTCAACCACAGCAAGATAGGGTTGTTTCTCTTCTTCCATTGGGACAGCGCGGCGCAGATCGTTTTCTCCGATTGTTTCTACATAAAAACTGAGGATGCTGCCCGCGCTACTCCCTGGAATGAGGATACCATAGACGCCATCCCCCGCCTCTCCATCCCCATGCTGGCCATCATCCGCCATGGTGGCCGCGCGGGAACGGACCGATTCGTTCCAATTGTAGTGGAGAACCACCGCGCGGATGGGCGAATCCACAGGGACAACATGCGCCAGGACCGTAATCGCTTCCTCTGGAGCTGGCATGACCGGGCTATGTTGAATGGACACGATAAGCGGGGCAACTTGGTCTTGATAGACAGAATTCCGCTGCCCAGGAGTCCCCTTCCCCACCGAGGCGGCCCAGGATTGCGCAAGCGGACCTGGGACATTCGGATTGATCCGCTCCAAGGATGAACCCAACCCCGCCGCCACTTCCGGCCACGGCAAACGGTTATCGTACGCGACACGGTCGATTTCCACGCCAGCCGGATCGAACAGCCGCACCGTGTCCCCTCCGTTGGAGAGGTCAAATCGCAAACCAGATACCTGGGGTGCATCGCCATAGGTCTCGCGAAACAACTCCGGATCATCGGCTAACACAAGGTAGCCCTGCGGCGGAATTTCGGTGGCGGGAGGGAAAACAAAACGGTGGTCGTCCTGGCGATCTTTGACAACCCACCCTGCCAGCGGGACCGGCTGGGATGAACTGTTGTACAATTCGATAAATTCCAGAGGACTTTCCAGCGCATGATACAGAATTTCATTAATCACGACCTGGGTCAATCCATCGGTTCCGCTGTTCAGAACCCCCATCCAGGCCACTAGCCAGTACCAAAACTTTCGCAATCGCATCATGTTCTCCCTTTGTCCATTCTTTCTGATTCCCACTATATCGCAACAATCTCAATTCTTAAAATGGAGCAAGGCTTTTTTTTGCATGGTAGTTCTCCTACAATCTTGTCTGCTCCTGGAATGCGGGAAAGGCCCGATCTGACCAATCACAGAACATCGAGGCATTAAAATGAAACAATTCGAAGACCGGTTGGCCCTCTACAGACAAGCGGCTTTGGCCATGAAAGAAGGCCATTTTGATTTCGATATTCCTATCGAGGGAAATGATGAACTTTCAAAGTTAGGACAAGCCCTGGACGAGCTGGGTAACACCCTCGAAGCCAAATTCAACGAAATCAAAAAACTCCATGAAGTTACCGAACAAATCAATTCCGGCCTCTTATTGGATGAAATTTTGAATCATGTCTATGAAGCCTTTCAAAACATCATCCCCTACGATCGCATTGGATTTGCCACACTAGATGAAAACCAAGAACATGCCACCGCAATCTGGGCCCGCACCAATGTCTCCACAATACGGCTGCCAATCGGCTATTCGGTGGATATTCGTAACAGTAGTTTGCAGCACGTGATGAAAAGCAAGATGCCTCGGATTTTGAACGACCTGGAGGCATATCTCCAAACCCATCCCCAGTCCAGTTCCACCCGTGAAATCGTGGCGGAGGGAATGCATTCCAGCCTGACGTGCCCCTTGATCGCCATGAACAAACCCATCGGCTTTCTGTTCTTTTCCAGCAAGGAAAAACACACCTACCAGGATGAGCATGTGGATTTATTCATGCGGATTGCACGGCATCTCTCCATCATTCTAGAGAAAAGCCGGCTTTACCAACGCTTATTGGAGCTCAACCAAATCAAGAACAAATTTCTGGGGATCGCCGCCCACGATTTACGCAATCCGCTAGGCGTTGTCATCGGATATCTCCGACTGATCCAAGATGGGATGTTTGGCCCCCTGGAGGACCGCTTGAGCCAGACTATCTCAACGATGGAACGCAATTGCGATAAGATGCTCGACCTCCTCAATGATCTGCTGGATGTCAGTGCCATCGAATCCGGTCGCTTGAGCCTGGTGAAAAAACCAGTGAATCTGGAAGTGTTCTTGACGGCTTGTGTGGAAAGTTACCGAATTCTGGCAAAAAACAAAACGATCCAACTGGTCCTCGAGAAGACCTCATCCCTGCCCCAAGGGTATTTCGATCCCGACCGCATCGAGCAGGTTTTAAACAACCTGATCACCAACGCCATCAAGTTTTCCCTACCCGGTACCGCGATTCAAATCCATGCGGAAGGGGATTCGAACCACATTTCGATTTCGGTCACCGATCAAGGGCCAGGAATCCCCTGCGATGAACTGTCCCACCTCTTCACCCCCTTCCCCCAGATCAGCGTAAAACCAACCCAGGGCGAAAAGAGCACAGGCCTGGGCCTCGCCATCGCCAAGAAAATTATCGACACACACAACGGAACCATCACGGTCAAAAGCCAGGTGGGCCAGGGTACGACGTTTACCATTACCTTGCCTCGCCCCCAGCCCCCCAGCCTTTCGTAAGTATCGATCCCATTCAAAAAAATCCCTAAGGGTGGAACCGTTAGGGATTTTTCTTATTGGACGATAATATCAGATCAACCTGCGATGATCTTCATAGGTTCTTTCCAAATGAGTTGGCCTTGAATTTGGTCACTCAGTTTATACGTTTTAATATTCCCCTGGACCGATTCACCCAAAATTTCCATTTGCGAAAGATCGGTCTGTCCCAAGCCCGCATCCGAGCAATAGTTCATCCAGCCGACGTTCTCATACGGAATGCCCATCAGTTCGATCCCCAGCCGGTCTGCCGCCAGCCAATCCATACTGGCTACCGCGACCCGGTGTTCGACCGGAGTCCCCCCCAC
>JAVFAP010000026.1:0-14752 GCA_034002445.1 bacterium
TTTTTTGTTTACAAGTTCCGCCTTGCATGAGCGCCGGGCGCGGGCTCTGGTCGTAACAGGGCTCGTGATTGGCGTGATTGGGTGGGCTCTTTTTGTCCTGCCGTTGCCTTTTGCCACTGTGGTGGAAGGCGTGATTTGGATCCCCGACGAGGCCTTGGTCCGAATTGGATCCGGTGGATTTCTGGAGTTGATTGCCTGTTCCACTGGGCAGGCGGTCCGTCAGGGTGATCTTTTGCTGCAATGCCGGGATCCATTCTTGGAGGCCGACGGCCTGATTGTGGTGGCGCAAATCCGTGAACTGCAAGCCCGCTACGATCAGGAAATTCTGGCCGACCGCGTGCAAGCCCGGATGACGCAGGAGGAACTGCACAATCTCCTTTCCGAACAAGAGAGAATCCAGGAGCGCCTGCGTGACCTGCATGTCTACAGCCCCTCTGATGGCCGTGTTTTCATTCCTGGCGAGGTCGATCTTCCGGGCCGTTTTTTTCAGCAGGGGGATTTGATTGGCTATGTGCTGGGTGGATTTGAGCCGATTGTCCGGGTTGTGGTTGCCCAAACCGAGGTGGATCTGGTTCGGAACCAATGCGAGTCTATCCAATTGCGTTTGGTGGATGAGCCTGGTATGGTCTATGCCGCGGTGATACGACGGGAAATCCCGGGTGCGGTGGGGCAATTGCCTAGCACCACCCTGGGACGTAGTGGCGGGGGAGAAATCCCTATCGATCCGATGGATGAAGAAGGATTGCGGACGCTGGAACCGTTCTTTCAGTTTGATTTGCTGATCCATGGCACGGTCCCGGATCTGTACTTTGGCAGCCGGGTTTATGTTCGCTTTTCCCACGGGCGGATGCCGCTCGGGTTTCAGGTGTACCGTCAAATCCGTCAGTTGTTCATGAAACGGTTCAATGTATAAAAAACTGCTCCAACAGGTGGGGAACCAACCCTTCTACCCCGAAAAACTTACGGATACCGAATCCACGCTGGATCGGATGGGCAATCATTATTACGAAGCCATCCGGCGCTGGTGGACGGTGCGGCCGGGACTCCAATCCACCTTTCTTACTCGGGTCCATGTCTGGGGAAAAGAGGTTGCTGGGATTGGGGAAGCCGAACGGAAGGGCCTGATCGATACCCTGCGGATGGATCTGCGTCAGTGGCCTGGTTCGCTGGACGTGGTCGCCCGGGTGTTTGCCTTGATTCAGGAGATATCACATCAGCGTCTGGGGATGCGCCATTATGATATGCAACTCTGGGGCGGCTGGGTGATGTTGAATGGTATGATTGCGGAAATGGAGACGGGGGAGGGGAAGACCCTCACAGCGGTTTTGGCGGCCTGTACTGCGGCCTTGGCAGGATTGCCTGTCCATGTGATCACGGTGAACGATTACCTGGCCCAGCGGGACTCGGAAATCCTGAAGCCAGTCTATGATGCCTTCGGTTTGCGGGTGGGTTTGGTTACGCATGAAACGGATCTGGAAGGGCGCTGTGTGGCGTATCGCTGCCCTGTTACCTATTGCACCAACAAAGAGGTGGTTTTTGATTATTTGAAGGACCGGCTGCAAGCCGGTCAGCGTCCCCATGCCTTGCGGATGATGATGGAGCGGCTTTGCCAGCCCAACCGTCAGACATCCCAACTGCGGTTACGGGGGTTGTGTTATGGGATCATCGATGAAGCAGATAGTATCTTGATCGATGAAGCCCGGACGCCGCTGATTATCTCCGGCCAGGGGACCAATTCCTACGAAGAACATGTTTACCGCCAAGCCCTGGATATTGCGTCCCTGTTGGAGATGCGGGTTCATTACAAGGTGGATTGGCTCCGTAAAACCCTGGAATTGACTGAGGAGGGGCAGGATCGCATCACGGATCTGGTCTCGAATCTCACGGGCTTTTGGGCGGGGAAGCGTTGGCGGGAGGAGTTAATTCATCAAGCACTCATGGCGCTTAATTTGTTTATCCGGGATAAGGAGTACCTGGTGCGGGATGGGAAGGTGCAGATAATTGATGAATTCACGGGGCGGGTGATGGCGGACCGTTCCTGGGAGCAGGGGTTGCACCAGTTGATTGAAGCCAAGGAAGGCTGTGAAATATCCACGCAGAACGAGACGCTGGCGCGAATCAGTTACCAGCGTTTTTTTCGCCGCTATCTCTGGCTGGGGGGGATGACCGGGACAGCGCGGGAAGTGAGGCGGGAACTGTGGTCCATCTACAGGTTGCGGGTTCAGCCCATTCCCACCCACCGGCCGATGATTCGCCGTTCGGAAGGCAAACGGGTGTATCGGACCGCGAATGCCAAATGGGACGCGGTGGTGGGCCGGATCGCCGCCCTTCATGAGAAAAAACGCCCGGTTTTGGTGGGGACGCGCTCGGTGGTGGCGTCCGAACATTTGAGCGCCTTGCTTGAGGCCCAGGGCTTTCGGCATCGCGTGTTGAACGCGCGACAGGATCAAAACGAGGCGGAAATTGTTTCGCAAGCCGGGCAACTGGGCCAAATCACCATTGCCACCAACATGGCGGGGCGAGGAACCGATATCCGCTTGGGGGAAGGGGTGAATGATCTGGGGGGGCTGTTTGTCATCGCGACGGAACCCCACGAAGCTCGGCGGATCGATCGGCAGTTGTTTGGCCGCTGCGGCCGCCAAGGCGATGCCGGGGCGTATCTTTCGGTGGCGTCGCTGGAGGATGAACTCTTGAGCGCCTATCTGCTAACCAAGACAGGTTTATTGCTTCGCATGGGATTCAAGATTTTCAGTCCGGCCTCGTGGCTGGGCCGGATGACGGTTGTGGCCGCGCAAAAAAAGGTTGAACGCAAGCATTATCTGATCCGCAAAGAACTGTTGAAAATTGACGATTCCATGAAGACCACCATGGCTTTTTCGGGTGCGAGTGAATGAGGAAACTCATGGGGCTGGGGGTTCGTCGAGAGCAACGCGCACCCGGCATTTGATCCCTGCGGGGATAGCGAAATCTTCGTTGGGTAATTCCACTTCGATTCCATAGGTTGCGCTGGCGGCATCGAGAACCCGGTCCACGGTTTTGATTCTACCGGGATAGCGTCCATCGACCGGGGATTCGGGGAAAATCTCGGCTTTCATGCCTTTTTTGATTTGGCCCCAGGTTGCCAAGGGGGCGACAATCTCCACTAACAGCGGGTGCAGTTGAGCCAGGCTGAGTACTGGTTGTTCGTTCACCAGTTCGCCTGGCGCCATCAAGCGGTCGATGACCACGCCGGTGAGTGAACTGCGCAGGGTGCGGCGCGCCAGCAGGGCTTTGGCCTGTTTTACTTCCAACTCGGCAACGCTTTTTTGCTTGAGCGCGTCTTGCAGGTCTAGTTGAGCGATTTGGAGATTGGTTTCCGCTTGGTCTTTATCATAAAGGGAGAGGGAATCCTTGGTATAGAGATCCAGTTTTCGGGCATAGTCGCGCTGGGTGAATTCCATGCGGGCCTTGCGCAAGGCGATCATGGTTTCGGTTTGCTCCAGGCGGGCTTGGGCCAGTTTCACGCTTTCTTCTTCGACGCTGCGGTCCAGTTGGGCGAGCACTTGTCCTTTATCCACCCGTTGGCTTTTTTCGACGAGGATGGATTCGAGGACGCCAATCGCCCCGCACCCCAAATCCACTTGATAATAGGGCTTGATGAAGCCATGGAGTTCCAGGCTGTCTTGAGCCGGGGTGAACAGCGGCCTGGCCAAGACCAGCGATGCGAATGTACAGAGGATCAAGACACGATAGGGCATAAGGAGGGACCTCTTTCTTTCTAAAAAAACAATAGTTCCGTTCAGGGAAGCACGGTTTCTAGCCACTGGGGCTCTGTATAGGTGGTGTTGGTGATGGGGATGGTTCCCAGCAGGTACAGGAGTTGGGTATACACCCGCAAATAGCCATAGCGGGCGCTGATGAGATCAGTTTGGGCTTTCACCATATCGGTGAGTGATTGGGTGACATCCAGGCTGGTGGCCATGCCGCCCTGGTAGAGGTTGAGATAGACGGTATGGCTTTTGGCGGCGACGGCTTCGGCTTCGATGGCGGTAGCCAGGTTCTCGGCTTCTTCCTGAATTAAATATACAGAGTTGGCGAGCAGGCTAAACGTGTTCTCTTCTGTATCCGCGAAGCGTTCTTCCTGTGCCTGGAGTTGGCTTTTGACTTTTCGTAACTTGGCCATTTTCCGCCCCCCCTCGTACAAAGGGATTTTGACACTGGCTTGGACGGACCATTCCTCGGTTTCGAAGCGAGGGGTTCCGGTGTCATAGTAGCCCCAACTCGCGCCCGTGGAGAGGGTGGGGTAAAACTCCTCCTTGGCGGATTGCAGGGTGGCCTGGTATTGTTCTACGAGCAATCGTGCGATTTTCACGGAGGGATTCTTTTCAATAGCCACTGAATACAAGGTGTCGTGTTCCGCGAATGATTGGTATGGCGCGGATGGTGGATTGTGATAGAGGAGGTAACCGCCCGCCAAGGGTTGCCGGGTATCGACGGGCTGACCCAGGGTGCGATTCAGGGCGACATAGGCTCGTTGCAGGGCCATGGATGCGGAGACTGAATCCCGCTTGGCACTGGAGAGGGTGAGCATGGCCCGGGAGACGTCCGCCCCGATATTATACCCCACCTCATGGTTGGCTTTGGTGATATCCAGTTGCTTTTGCGCCAAGGTGACCCGTTGCTCTTGAATCCGGACCATTTCCATGGCTTTCAACGCTTCGATATAGGCGGATAGGGTGTTGAACACGGCGGTTTGTTTTTGGCCCAGATTCTGCCATTCGGCTGTTTGTTCCCGCAGTTTGGCCTGGCGGATGGCCCCCACGGTCGCGGGGTCGAACAGCATCTGGGAAACTTGCACCTTGTAGTTGTATGTCTCTCCCGCGAGCCCGGCAGACCGCAGCGAACTACTGAAGCGGTCGGATTCTAATTTATTAAAATCACTGACGATATTAATTTGGGGAAGCAAGGCGCTGAATGCTTCTCTTTTTTCGAACCGGGAGGCGTCCTGGTCAAACTGGGCTGCCCGCACTTGCTGGTTATGGGTGAGAGCGAGTTCAACCGCCTGTGCCAAGGTGAGGGGAGAGTGGGGTGGGGAAGGCGTGTTGGGATTTTCTTCGCTTTCCTGGGTGATCGTTGACATCGTGGAATCTTGCGCCTGCTCGGCGGGATTGCATGGAAGAGGCCATGCCAAGAGCCAGGCGGCCCATAATGCTCCAATATAGATACCTGTCCGAAATGGAATCATGGTTTCCTCTCAACATTTCCTTTCAACATGGGGATACGCAGAAGGATTCTTTTTGCCCTTAATGTAACATCCTGTTTCTGGATGAGTCTTTGGGATGTTCCTTTTAGCCCAGTTTTGATTGCGCCATGGCCGTATCGTAACGGATTCTTGCTCTTCTGAAAATCCAAGCCGGTGATTGTCCTTGGTTTTTTTGCATCGCCGGGGATTCGGATGTGGGATGGTACCCGTTGAATCAGCGTAACACTTTGTTCTCCTAGAGTCTTGGTTTCCCTCGCAAAGTTTGAAAAAAACTGCTGGAACTGTTGTTCGTTACCAGCACATCTGTCAATTCAATGGGGAAGAAATGGTTTAATATGCCACAGAATATGGACTATTTGTATCGAAACATGTCTTTATATAAGATACTTTACAAAGTGGTGCAGTGGGATTGTAAAAAAATTTGTAGAAATCTATTGACAAGCATTCCTCTCTTCGTTTATTATAAACGAACTAATTTATTAATAGATCTTGCTCCCTGATCCTTTGCTCCATTGGACAAATGTTCAGTAAAATTGGAGATTATGATGGTTCCTCCCTTTGCACTCGTCGATTCTGAATCCCGTAGTTCGAACAATATCCTCCACCGTGCTGGTGGACTCCCCCGTATCTGCTCGATCCTCCGAAACGCCTATCAACTTGCCAATCGGCTTCGTGTGGAGACGCCCCGTTCCGCGTATCGGCGGGCGTCGCTGGAGCCAATGGAGCCGCGTCTCTTGCTCGACGGCGATTTGACGTACGCCGCCATGACGGATGGAGATCTGACCGTTCGTCTCGATCCCACCGATAGCGGGATTCTGCAGGTGGTCGAGACGGGGACAGGGACTGTTTTGGCCAATGAAGCCTTGGGGAATTTGGATGGCCGAGCCGGTTACGCAGTCAAACTGAACACCAACAATCAATCCGTGGTGTTCCGAATTGACGCGAATGTTTTAGCGGCGCAACAAGTGATCGATGCCGGGGGGATTGTATTTGAAGGCGGGACGGGGAGCGACACTCTGGCGATCGATGGCCAGGCGAATACATGGATTGTGACAGGCTTAGGGGAGGGGTCTGTCAACGAGGGGGCAGTGCGCTTTTCCAGTGTGGAGAATCTGCGCGGGGCGGATGTATTCGACGATACGTTTATCATTGAGGCTGGGGGAGATCTCGCTGGGGGCCTGGAAGGGGGCGAGGCGGGATTTGACGTGATGGATATTCAGGGAGAGTATGGAAGAATCATCGCAACGGCGACTGGCCCGACCTCGGGCAGTGTTACCCTGGATGATAAAACGATTTATTACAGTGGTCTGGAACCCATCACGATTGCCTCGACGAGTGGGACCACGGTAACAATCAACGCCACCGACGCAGATGATTTTCTATATTTGGAAGATGACCCAGAGAATGCCAACTCATTTCGCCTGGTCAGCCAGAATGGGACGATGGAATCGCTTTCGTTCCGGTATGGCGATGTGGATACTTTGATCATCAATACCGGGGAAGGGGCCGATACTTTCAGCAGCAGTGATAATCTGGAATCCAGCTTCAGCGCCAACGTGATATTAATGGCGATCGAGGAAGTGGAACTGGGGTCGTTGGAATTGCCGGAAGAATTCACGGTGGTGGCGAATCAGATTACCGTGCTTGCCGATTCCACACTGGATGTGGACGGGACGATCGATTTTTTTGCCCCCACCATTTTGATTGAAGATGGCGTGACGATGAACGCCGGAGGGGATATCCGCCTGACCGCGGAAGGGAATGTCCCCATGACGTGGCTCAACTCCATTCCCGTCTTTAAACAGAAGATCGCCGAGGCGAAAATTGAGATTGGGGATGCGACTCTGACCGCGGAGGATGTGATTATTCGGGCGTCAACCACTACAGAAATCATGATTGAAGTTGTAGTGGATGAGATCACCTTGGAAGATCTGCTGCCCAGCATGTTACGGGGTGGGGTGAGCGGAACTCCGACGATTACGTTTACGGATAACAGCACGAGCGATACCGATACGCGGGATACGCTGACCCGTTCCGATGGCACCCTATGGAGCGCGGATGGTTTTGCAGCGGGGCAATTTATCGAAATTTATGGGACCGAATTCAATGACGGCATCTATCAGATCGCCGCGATCGATGATACGACAAATACCCTGACTCTGATGACGGGGTATGAACTGGTGGCGGAATCCGCGACGGAAGTCAGCATCCAGACGGTTACCGCGATGACGGGGAACCCGACCCTGACCTTCCAGGGCAACACCTTGACCCGTAATGACAAGACGTGGGCCGAGGATGGATTTGTCGCTGGGAAGTATATTACTATTTCGGGCTCCAACGTTCTGCTGACGATGACAGGGAACCCTCATCTTACTTTTACCCAGAACGCCACGGGCGCGGATACCATTACCCGTCTGGATGGGAAAAACTGGGAAGACGACTGGTTTGAAGTGGGGCAGTGGATCAAGGTTACCGGTTCGTCTGGAAACAATGGGGAATATAAAATTGCCGCGATCGCTGGTACGGTTCTCACCCTCGAAGAGAGTGTCAACTTGAGCAACGAAGCCAACGCGGGTGGCGTGGCGATTCAGGCTTTTGTGAAAATGGAAGGGGTTACCGAACTGAGTTTTTCGGATAATGGCGAAAACCCCGATACCATCACCCGTAGCGAAGGCAGTTGGGTGAATGATGGATTTGAAGCAGGCCAAGAGATTCGCATTGCCGGAACGGCAAACAATAACGGAACCTACAAAATTGATTCCGTCGATGATACTGAAATCGTGCTGGTGGCCGAGGCGGTGTTAACCGATGAAACCCTTACCTCTGGCGTATCCATCAAAGGCGATCTTTTCTTAACCAACGATGGAACCTACCGGATAAAAGAATTTGACGCGGTAAATGGGAAGATCTTAATCCTTGATCCAACTGAAACCTTCGTCAACGAAGTGGCCCAAGGCCACACGGTGATCTCGGAAGACGTTTCGGCGGCCGAACTGCCGCTGGCTATCTTGGATCCCAACAGTGGGATGGCGGGCGATCCTGAACTGCATTTCCGGTTCAATAAGGATGAAATGCGGGATGCGCCTTCGCTGACGTTCGCACCCAACGCGAGTGGGAATGGAACCTTGACCCGGTCCGAGGGCAGCTGGATCGATGATGGCTTTGAAGTGGGGCAGCGGTTTGTCGTTGCGGGTACGGCGCATAATGACAATACAGTGGGAGTTCCCTATTATACCATCGGGGCGATTTCTTCCGATGGAAAGACGATAACCCTTGAAGAAGAAAACAATGGGGCGGTTGGGGACTTTTTCTCTGGTGAAACGACGACCGCAGGAGATTATAACGTCACGGTGACGGGGATCAGCCAGGATACCATTACCCGGTCGGAGGGATCCTGGGTTATGGATGGGTTTACGGCGGGGCAATTGATTTCTGTATCCGGTACAGATGGCAATGATGGCACCTACCGGATTTTGTCGTTGACCGATACGGTCATCACGTTGGAAGACAACTACACATTGGTGGAAGAAATTACCAGTGGGGTATCGGTCAAACCGATCGTGCCGACCAAGATCGGGGATCAGCCCCTCACTGCACAGGATTTTCTTGATTTTATCAGCGGAACCACCATGCCGATCGCATCCAAAATATCGGATCTGATCATGAAATTCGCACCGATCAAGTTCAATGTTTGGTTCTGCGAATCCACCAGTATTATTACCGTTGGAGCGGATATCACTGCCACCGGGGATATCTCCATCACGTCCGAAGCCACTTCGATCGCCAGTGTGAAAACCCCGAGTACCATCGTCGGGGCGACGTATGCCAATTCAGCGGCCACGGCGAAAGCGATCATTGAAAGCACCTCCACCATCTCCGCCGGGGGTGATTTTGCCCTGAACGCCAGTGTGGTGAATAACCTTTCGGCGTCGACGGCGGTGACCAAGGGCATCCAGAAGATGATCCAAGACCGCTTGTTCAAGATGCCGAGCGGCCCGTCGATCTTCTTCACCATGGGGCAAGCCAGTTCCACGACCCAAGCCGGTGTTGACAGTGGCGCTTCGGTTACGGTGGGTGGGAAGGCGGATGTCACGGCGCACAATGACAATGATTTTGTGGTCGCGACCAAAAGCATGGTCGCCAAGCCAAACAAGAATATGGGGCAAGCGATCGGGGTGAGTGTGAGTGATGTCTCGTCCCTGGCGGAAGCCTATGTCAGCGGTTCCCTGATTGCCAATGGGGATGTGCTGTTGGATGCGCATTCCATCAACGCCAATAATGATGTGACGGCCAAGGCGGCCACCAAGGATAAGCCGGCGACTGCGAAATTCAATAAAGTGGCGAAAACCCTCAAGGCGAATTCCATTGCCAGCAAATTCGACGCCAAGGGTGGGCAAAGCAGCAAAGTGGGGATTGGCGCGGCGGTAGCGGTTGGACTCAGTAGCAATGAAGCCAAAGCCTATGTTGGTGATGGTGGCGTGGTGCAATCGGGGAATTTTATTACTCCAGCAGATGACAGCACCATTTTGGGCTTGCAAATCAAATCGCTGGCTGAAGACAACTTCCAGGCCTCCGCGATCGGGGGCTCGAAGGCTAAGGCCGAAGTCGCGATTGGCGGCGCGGTGCTTATCACCAATTATAAAAATCATTCCGATGCCCATATTGGGGACAATGCCAATGTTAAAACCACCAAGGATCTTCTTATTACTTCGGATGCCCTAATCCCGAACCAAATTGCCTTGATCGATGATTTTTATGCCTTGAAGCAGTGGTTCAACTCGGTTTCTAACGCGTTCCATTGGGATGGTCCCACAACCGATTTTCCTTCTGGGATTGATCCCAACGATCCAGCGACCATCGATTCGTACCTGACCCAAGGATCCGCGTATTTTAGCGAAATTTTTACTGAAGGCGCTGAAAACCTCACCACATTTATTCAGCCGCTGAGTACCATTCTTGGCTATGTCCGGATCAAGAAAGTGATCCCGACCAAGGTTGCCACGACGTATACCGAAGTAACGGCCAAATCCCCTAAGGAAAAAGATAGTTCGGGTAATTCCAAAGCGACTGGGAAGTATGCGGTGGGTGGCGTGGTCAATGTTCTGGGGGTGGAAAATGACAGCAAAGCCTATATTGGCAAAAATTCTGTCGTTGAAGCCGAAAAAATTGATATCCTTTCCGATACTCTGATCGAAACAATCGATATCGCGGGGACGAGTTCGCTGCTTTCGCTGGTACGGCTTGGGGTTGGCCCCACTGCCGAAGGCGGCGCGGTGGGCGGCACTTTTAACGGCGTGACCTATAACAATTCCTCCAAAGCCTATATAGATGACGGATCTCAGGTTACTGCGCGAACTGGGGATCTGCGGGTGATTTCCACCGCCGACAATTTCTTGATTACTTTTACCCAATCCGGTGCCAAGGGCAAAAAATTCGCGGTTTCGGGCGCGGTGGGGTACAACAACATTGATAATACCTCTCTTGCCTATATAGAAGATCAAGCGAAGGTCAGCGCAGGGAAGGATGTGATCCTCGATGCCAGCCATGATTTTCTGGTGGTGGATATCGCGGGCGCGATCCAAATGGGTGAAAAATTCGCGGCGGGCGCGTCGGTCGCGATTAATGATATTGATAACGTCGTGCAGGCCTTTATTGGGGATATCGGCCGGGTGACTGGGACGTATAATCCCACCCTGACTGGTTTGACCTTTACCCCGGGAGTGACAGCGGGCGAGGATATCACGCTCGACGCCACGTCCCATCAACAGGTTTATTCCTTCACCATTGCTGGTACCCATACCAAGGGCAGCAAACCTGCCCAGTCTGATGATCCGCTGGATGGCGAATCTTTGCCGCTGCTGTTTGGGGAGGAACCAACGACAAAAGCCCAGAATTCTGGGGGCGTGGGGGTATCCGGCAGCGTTTCCATCAACTTGGTGACAGACAATGTGCAGTCCTTTATTCATGGGTTGGATGCAGCAAATCAATATCTGGTTTTGGGGAGTTCGGGAGACCTGACCCTCAATGCCGAGAATACCATTTTTGGGTTGGCTGTTTCTGGGGGGATTGTCATCAATACCAGTGGCGGGGGCGCGAGCATCGCCGGGGCGTTCTCGTTGAATGACTATGACCGGATCACCAAGGCCTATACCGAAAACGCGAATATTACAACCCAAGATGTGTATCTGAACGCCTATACCAAGAATCAACTTATTGCCGTCACCGCCGGGGTGGCGGGCGGCAAGATGAAGGAAAAGTTCAATTTGGCTGGTTCGGTCAATTTGGGCTTGCTGGACAATGAGACGGTGGCGGCGATCGGGGATCATACCACGCTGATCGCATCGGGCGATGTCCTGATCCGGGCGGAAAACGATCTGTCGATTATCGCGGTCGCGGGTGCGATTACCTGGGCTGGCAAGGTCGCGGTGGGCGCGGCTGCCGATGTCAGCGTGGTTAATAATACCGTCTCGGCATCGATCGGGAAAAACGCGGTCGTGGATGCGGATGGCAATATCGCGATCCTGGCCGATTCGGATCATTTCTTCTTATCGATTGGAGCCAGCCTTGGGGTGGCCAAGGAAAAACTAGGCTTGGTGGGATCGGTTTCCAGCCAGAATCTGGATTCGACCGTTTCCGCCTTTATTGGGGAAAACGCCAATGTCGAAACGACAAAGAACTTACTGATTGACGCCCAGGATATCGTTGATTTCTTCGTGATTGCAGGCGGTTTCGCGTTTGGGAAAGAAGGGGCGGCGGGCGTTTCCTTGGCTAATACCAATATCAAGCGGAATCTCAACGCCTATATTGCGAATGGCGCTCATGTGGATGCCTATGCCCAAGGGGATGGCAGCGTAACCATTCGCAAAGGCGCCACCCCGGCGGAAGATGAGACCGTCGATGTGGATGGGATCCAGATCAACGCCAACGCGGACGAACATCTTTATTCGTTCGCGGCGGGTGGGCAGGTGAGCAAGAAATTTGCGGGCGGGGTGACGCTGTCGGTTTCCACGATCGATAGTACGACAAACGCGTATATTGGGGATGCCGATATCAACCAGGAAACGGCGCATACCAAGGATAGTGATCAGTCTGTGCGTGTGGCCGCCACCCACGATACATTTATTGTGGGTGTGGGTGGTGGCTTCTCGGTTGGGGGCAAGGCGGGGATTGGCGCTTCCAACGATACCCAAGTTGTGACTAAATCCACCAAGGCGTGGATTGGCGACAACGCGGCCGTACACGCGGAAAATGACATCATAGTGGAAGCGCTGACCAGCGAATTCCATGTTTCGGTCGCCGCTACGGCTGCCATTGCTTACGAAGCCCAGGGTGTGGCGGTTCAAGGTTCGGTTTCGGTCCATACGGTGACGAATACCGTCCAGGCGATGATTGGAGATACAGCGGTTATCACTGCCGGCGGGGATATTTTGGTTACCGCCGATGATGAATATGACCTGATTGTAGTTGCCGCTGGTGTCGCGGGCGGGGGCAATGTGGGTGTGGGCGGCTCGGTCGGTGTGGTAGTGCATACCAACACCGTCGAAGCCTCGATCGGGTCGAGCACCCAGGTCTCCTCGGATGGTTCGGTTTCGGTTTCCGCCAGCAACGATGCCAGTGTGATTGGTGTGGCTGGTAGCATTTCCATTGGGGGGAAAGCGGCAGGGATCGGCCTGAGCAATATCGATGTGGTCCATACCGAATCCGTCCAGGCGTTTATCGAGAGCGATGCCGTGATTAACGCCAAGGGCAATGGCGCGGGGGTGTCGATCTATACAGGCAGTAAAGAGAATGGCAACCGCACCACACAAGATATTCACGGTCTAGCGGTGACCGCCACCTCGTTTGAAAGCCTGATTGGGGTGGCCGCCGGAGGCGCCGGGGGTGGCAAGGTTGGTGTCGCAGGTTCGGCGACGATTGGTGTTTTGACCGATACCACCAAAGCCTATATCGCGGAGGGGGTGCGGATCAATGTGAATAATACCGGGGCCCATGCGGATCAAAGCATTCATTTATTGGCTTCGGATCATACGTTTATTGTTGGCTTTGCCGGAGCGTTGGGCATCGGCGGGCAAGCCGGGATTGGCGCAGGCGCCGATGTGGGGACCATCACCAAGACAACGCAAGCCTTTATTGAAGGGACGACGCTTGCCAATGACGCGGTGATCGCCAATGCCGCGAAGGATATCTCCATCCAGGCTCTTTCGAGTGAGAATATTGTTTCTGTAAGTGCCAATGCGGGGATCGGGGGCAGCGCGGGGATCGCGGGTGCGGCGAGTGTCTATGTGCTGACCACGACGACCGAAGCCTTCCTGGGAGATCATACCAAAGCCTTTGCCAATGGGAATATTTTGGTGGCCGCCGATGGCCGCACCAACCAGGTCTCCGTGGCGGGTTCGGTGGGTGGTAGTGGTACCGCCGGGATTGGCGCGAGTAATACGACGATTGTTCATACCGATACCGTTCGCGCCTATGTGGGCAAGAATGCGGTTGTGACCGCGAAGGGCGAAAAAGACGGGATTACCACCTATACCGCCGCGGACGTGTCGGGCGATCCGACAAAATCCGTGATCAAGGGGCTGTCGGTCACCGCGACATCGACAGAGGATTTTGCCACGACGGCTGTCGGGGGTGGCTTTGCGGGAACGGTGGGGATTGCGGGATCCGCCACGGTGAATGTGTTGACCGAGACCACCAGCGCCTTCATTGACGAGAACGCTCAAATCAACCAAAAATGGCTCTCCAGCGCGGGGGACGGTTCGCTGGTCGATGTGACGTTGGGGGCGGCGGGGCAGAGTGTCAATCTCCTGGCGTTGGATAATACGTGGATCCTTAGCCTTTCCGGGGCGGCATCTGGTGGCGGAACGGTGGGGATAGGCGCCGGGATCGATGTGGGTGTGATTACCAAATTCACTAAGAGTTGGATCGCCGACAACGCGGTGGTGGATGTGAAGGTCCATGACTCCTCCAAGGCCGAAGGGAATATTTTTATCCAGGCGTTGTCCAAGGAACGGGTGATTTCAGTGACCGCCAATGCCGGGATCGGCGGGACGGTGGGGATCGCCGGGGCGGTGGGCGCGAGCGCGATCACCAACCAAACCCAGGCCTATATCGGGGACGCGGATGTTCACGCGCAGAATAATATCGTTCTCTCCGCTGAAGATCTGACACAAGTTGATATCGCCGGGGGGTCTATCTCTGGTGGTGGAACCGTTGGCGTGGGTGCCGGGGCGGGAGTGGGTGTTATCACCAAGACGACCGAGGCCTTTATCGCCAGTGGGGCGGTGGTGGACGCGGATGCCCTAGGCGATGCCAGTATGGTGAACACGGGGAAATTCATTATTGAATTTGTGGATGATACGGGGGAAGAAGGGGAAGTCGAATCGTGGGGTAGCTCGCAAGAGGATGACAGCGCCGCCTGGAATATTGATGGCATGGACAATCAACCGGCTGAAGATGAAGGGTTGCGCAAGGACCGTAAGGCGAGTCAGGAAAAAACCTCTGTCAACGGGT